>DAOOWO010000049.1:0-11168 GCA_035371225.1 Bacteroidales bacterium
TGGGGTAAATACAAAAAATGAATCAATAATGACAGCAAAAAGATTTTGATTTTTTTCAAAAAATAAAAACATATTTTTTGCACAAACATGAAAAAAATACAACTTTGTTTTTGCGGAATACGGTAAAGAGGGAGAATGATGCAAACGAGATTGGCTCCATAGATAGCTCAATCACGATAAACTATGAGGGAATGACAAGTTATAAATCGCAAAGTTTGTTTCTAATGGCGTACTTTATCAAATCCACATAAGACTTCATGTTTAACTTGGAAATAATTTTTGTTTTGTGGGTTTCAACTGTACGCAAGCTGATGAACAACTTTTCAGAAATTTCTTTGTTAGTGCGGCCTTCGGCAAATAATTTCAATACTTCAAGTTCTCTTTTGGACAACAAGGCTTCTGCATGATTATTAATAAAAGTACCCTGATCATCAATTTCCTGTTTTAAACCACTGACAATGGTATTTGCCACCTCTGTATTAAAATAGTTTTTATTGGCAATTAAACAATTTATTGCTGTCATCAGCTCATCACGCGAAGCATTTTGTTTCATCAAAAATCCGTTGGCGCCGGCAGCTACGCCTTTCTGAATATAGTCCACTGATCCAAACATGGATAAAATAAGAATTTTGGCCGTTAATTTATAAGATTTGATTTTTTTTATAAAATCAACCCCGTTCATATCCGGCATCATAATATCCGTAACAATGACATCCGGTTTGTGCTTAATGGCCGATTCAAAAGCATCCTTGCACGATAAGCAACAACCGCATATGGTAACATTGGGTTCGGCCGAAAGCATGGTACGTATCCCATCCAGAATTATCTGATGGTCATCAACTAATAGCACTTTGATATTTTTCATATATTGAATTATTTCGGGATTTTTATCACGATTACTGTTCCGGAATTAATGCCGGATTGTATACTCATAGTTCCGTCAAGCAACAAGGCCCGTTGCCGCATATTGGATAATCCGTTGCCCTTGCTTCTGGAAAAATTTTCATTAGTAAAACCTTTACCATCATCTTCAATTAAAATCAGTGAGCTACCCTCTTTCTCAATCATAGCCAGTTTTGCCTCAGTAGCTTGCGCATGTTTGGCAATATTATTGAGACCTTCCTGCACTATCCTATAGATCGAAAAAGCTTTTTGTTCTGAGAAGCTGTCAAAATCGCCCATGACGGTATACTCAAAGTCAATATTGTTATTTTCTTTGAATTGCTTACCCAGCATAGAAAGCGATGCAACGAGGCCAAGGTCGTTAAGTATGGTAGGGCTAACATTCATAGACATATAACGTATTTCGTCGATGACATCCCTGAATTCTGTTTTTACTGCGGTGATAGCCTGCCGAGTATCTTCGAGTGGCAGGTCAGCCGAGTTTTCCAGCCTGATTTTAATGCCTGCCAACCGTTGGCCCAAGCCATCATGCAATTCCATTGACAAGCGCTGACGTTCGAGCTCCTGCCCGTCAATAAGGGCCGACATTACTTTTTTCCTTTCTGCTTCCAGCCGGTTGTCCGACTCAATTTTTTCAGAAATATTGCGCGAAACACATTGAAATCCTGTTAATCGGCCCTGATCGTTTTTTAAAAAAAGAATGTTTGTATCAAACCAGATATAACCTCTGTTTTTTTTGCGTATCCTGAGGATTATATTGGGTTGTGAGGGATAATTTGCCAGGTTCCTTTTAAGCAATTCCCTGATTTTGGGCAAATCGTCCCTTAAAAGAAAATCTGTAAAATTCTTCCCTACAATTTTGGCTGGTTTGAATCCCAAATGGTTAAAAACAGATTTATTTATATAAATTATTTTTCCCGTTCTGTCAAACACGGAGAGTATATCAATCATATTATGCGCCAGCAAACGATAATTCTTTTCACTCTCTATCAGCAATTTCTCGGCCCGTTTTCGCTGGCTGATGTCTCTTAACACACTGATTAAAGCATAAGGCTTTTCGTTCTCATCCAAAACTGCAGAAGAATTAACATCAATAGAAAACTCGTGACCGTCTTTATGCAAAGCCATATATTCCTGGTTAAGCATATTTTCGCCTCTGATTCTTTTTATAAAATTTATGTGGTATCGTTCACGGTCAACAGGAGAAATGAAGTTTAAAATATTTTCTTTTAAAAACACGATATCTCCCTCCTCATATCCAAAAATTTCGTAACACTTTTTATTAATGGCGAGAGGCAGCCCGTCCAAATCTGACATCATAATGCCATCCGGTGAAGTAATGACCAGTGTCCGATATAATTTTTCGCTTATTTTCAGTTTTTCTTCCACGAATAACCGCTGAAGAACAACTGATGTTTCACTTACCAGGGTTTCAAACAATTTGATCTGTGAAAGGGGAACATCTTCTTTCATCAGGATGCTCAAGCCCCCGTATACTTTTTTCCCAAAAGTAAAACCCATGGTGTAAATTTTTTTAACACCAAGAATCTCCTCCATTTTATTACACAAATCACTGTCCATAAGGAAAGCAAACAAAAAATGGATGCCGTTTTTGCCCCTGCCTGGTTCGAAAAATTTCTGACTACGGAATGCCGTCAACTCCTCTGGAGTATAAAAAATATCGGTAATAGGCAGCTCTTTTAAAAATGGGTCAAACCCAAACAATTTACTTATTTTTTTCCTGTATTTTTCAATGCCGTAAACCCACCTCACACCTATGGTTCGTGCATGATAATTAAACTGGGTAACAATAACATAAGCATCATCAATATTATCAAAAACTTTTTGCCCGATAAACTGATATACCTCCTCCAACTGGTTTAAACTTACCAACCTCCTTGAAAATTCACTGATAATTTTTTGTTCTTCTAAGTGATGTAGAACCTTTATCTCAGCCTGTAGCCGTTCTTTTACCTCGGCTTTCAGTTCATTCATCAGGGATTCGGTAATCTTTTGGTTCTTTTTAAGATTGTTATAAGCCGCTTTGAGTTTAAGTTCGGCCCGGCGTCGTTCGGCAAGTTCTTTGTTAAGTGCCCGGGTGCGTTTCTTTACTTCGTATTCGAGCGATTGGTGTTCAAGAATCTTATTGTCTTCGGATTCTTTGATGCGCAACATGGCCCTTATCTGAGCCTTAAACTCACTGATATCGATGGGTTTGCTAAGAAAGGCATCAGCGCCGGAATCCAATGCCATAATACGTAATTCGCTATCAACGAGCGCGGCAGTAATCATAATGACGGGAATATGACTTATTTCTCTATCTGCCTTCATTTTCACACAAACCTCAAAGCCATTCATGTCGGGCATAGTTATATCAAGAAGCACCACATCAGGTTTCTGGCTCCTGCACAGTTCAATGCCTTGTGTACCGTTAAGGGCTGAAATAAAAACCGTTTCCGGGAAACTATCAGCAATAAGCTCTTTCAGCAGAAAAATATTTTCGTGTTTATCGTCAATTGCTAAAATCTTTATGTTTTTCTTTGACATAAATTAATATTAAAATTTCTGCATCAGAAGCAAAAAAATACACCAAAATAAAAAATGCGGCATGGGCCAATTCACAGCAGAACAAATATATAAAATAATTGTTAATTTACCAAATTAAATTAAAAAAACTGTACCCAAATAGACTTATCCCAAAAGCGAAATAAGTTCTTCCATAGAATGGATTACCGCATCAGCGTTCGAAAAGTCCCCATCCAGCATTTTTTCATTGAAAAGTACTGTTTTCATGCCACATGCCTTGGCCCCAACAATGTCTTTTTCGTATAAGTTGCCTGTCATCAGGCATTGTTCAGGCTCCATACCAATGTGTTCGGCAATGATGGAAAAAAATCGTACATCAGGTTTCTCATAACCAAGCTCCTTTGATGAATAAAAGTTCGAAAAATACTTATCTGCCCCCAGCCTTCTCAAGGCTTTAATCATGGCCACTGTATCAGAAGCCCCGGCATTAGTGGCAATTACCGTGATGTATTTTTTACTCACCGTCCTGAGCAGATTTTCTGCCCCTGGTATCCACTCCACTTTTCCCCATGTGTACATAGGCCCAGATTGCCCGGGAAAATCACGCATTATGGTATCTCCCCAGTCAAATATTAATGCTTTAATATTTTCTATTTTCATAGTATTTAAACTGTTTATGTTTCTACCACAGCATAGTAAGTTCTTAATTTTTTAACTGTTTGCCAAAAGCCAGCCGGCCACGTTTTTATAAACCTCCTGCCTGTTAAGTTCGTTGTGCATTTCGTGCCGTCCCTGCGGATACAGCAACAACTTAACATTCGTAAAGCCTTTTTGCATGAGAAATTCATACATTTTCCGCGGCCCTTGTGAAAAACCGCCCACAGGGTCATCTTCACCCGAAAGAATCAATACAGGAATTTTTTTATCTGTTTCCTGATATAATGCGGGACTATGAATAAATTTCAACAACCTGAATAATTCCCTGAAAAACGACGAAGAGGCCACCCATCCGCAATAATCGTCGGCAGTATATTTTCTGCATACTTCCACATCACGGCTCAGCCAATCGAAAGGTGTAACACAAGGTCTGAATTTTTTGTTGAATGCCCCAAACGACAGATTATCCAACAGTTTGCTCTTGTTTTTTTCACCTGATACAACACTTTGAATTTTCGCGACCATTAATCCAAAATTAACCAATAACGCCGGATGCCAGGCAGTACCTGACAAAACCACACCCGAAATATTCCCGGGAAAAATTTCCAAAAAAGCCCGGACATAGAAAGATCCCATACTGTGCCCATGCACGAATACCGGAATATTTGGTAAGGTCTTATGAATATGTTCGTTTAAGAGTTTCGTGTCGGCAAGGATACTTTTCCAGCTATTATTTCCTGAAATATATCCTGTGTATTGAAGTGCTCCGGCAGTTTTCCCGTGCCCGCGATGGTCATTGGCAAAAACAGCATATCCTTTCCTCACAAGATAGGCCGCAAAATCCTGATATCGTGCGGCATGTTCGGCCATTCCGTGAAAAATTTGTACCGCACCCTTTATTGATACCCCTTCGTCGGGTGCCCAGGAATAAACAAACACGTTGACATTATCCTCTGTCTTAATAGTAAAAGTTGCTTCTTTCATAAGTTCAAACATTTATAAATCCTGCAAATAAAAACAATTGTGCGTTAATATACGTCGCCATGATCCACAAATTGGCATAACGATAAGGTTTCTTAAAGCTAACAAAAGCCAAAATCGTGTCGGAAACCATAAAAAACAAAGCCCCAGCAAACTGAAAAAAGTAATACTTATTGAAGTTTCCCGCCAAATTCAAAAAACATAAAAAGCCCACAGTAACGACCAAAAAAACATACACAAAGACAGGAATTTTCATTTTTCTGAGATAGGGAAATAAATAAGCAAATATAAGGCCTCCAACGCATAAAAACACCAATGCCGCTAAATTAATTGTCAAAGACCAATGCACCGCAGCAACCTGATACAACGAAATAAAAACGATATACAAAAGTTGCATAAATCCAAAAAAAATGAGGCCGCCCAGAAATAACCACTTCTTCTCTGGCCATATAAGGAAAACATCGCCCAGAAAAGCAAAAAACAGTGCTATGACCAATATCCAGTATATATGCGACGCATTGACCACATAGTATATTGCCAGCAGCGGCATCAGCAATGGTTTGGTAAATGGCAGCCATTTCAGTTTGTTGAGTCCCCAGGCCATCAGGTTGCCTGTTGCCGCATACAAAAAAACGCATAACAGAATGATATTGGCTAAAAGTTTGCTATCCATTTCTCATGTTTTAACAAACAAATATATCAATATTAAATTAAAATCAAATAATTTGTGCTCTTTTATTTAAATTTGTGTCAAATTAATGATTTAAAATGTTCAGAAACTGTTGTATATTATTTTTTCTGATAATTTCGTGCAGTTTTATTTTACCTGCTTATACACAGGTAGTGGTAATCAACGAAGTGTGTACCAGTCCACACCAGGGGCCTACCGGATCTTCTATCAATGCCAATTCACTTTATAATACTGCCTCACTGGAACAACCCCCCGAAAACCGTGAATGGATAGAACTTTATAATCCGCACCCATGCGATACGGTTGATATCAGTTGCTACACCCTTGCTGCAAATATGTACCAGCCCGACTACACCGGAGGAGGCACACCCAACTGGGGAGCCTTTACTTTTCCTGCCGGGACAAAAATCCCTCCATTAAAATTTCTTGTAATTGGAGGCAACAACTCGCAGGTCCCGGTACTGGATTTTGATTTAAACTATTACCGTCAGAATACTTTTGGAGCAAATTATCTTGACGGCGATCCAACCAGGTGGTTTCTACGCGACGAATATGGATGGATAGCTTTATACGACGCAACCGGCGCGCCGGTTGACGCCGTTTACTGGGATGCATACGGGGATGCATCAAATCTTTACAGCCAGGAAGAATATTCACACAGCGTTGTTACCACCACAGCCTGCAGCGGCACACAAACATTTGCGGCGGCACGTAACATCCCAGGAATTGAATTTGTGGGTATGTGCATGCCGGGCACCAACGTGTCTTTTCAGAGGATGCTCGACGGAGGCCAGGTATGGTACAACGGCCCGGTATCAACCACTCCTCACTAATGCAACGGCCCGTGCGTTGGTCCGCCGGTGGTGACCGCCACAATCGAAAATGAAAGCTGCGCCGGAAACGACGGCAGTATTGCATTATCCATACAGGACGGGCATACCGGACCTTACACCATCAACTGGTTGAACCCCGCGGCACAGCACAGCAGCACCATTAGCAATCTTCAGGCAGGAACCTATATAGTGCAGGTGGCAGACGCCTATAATTGCTTTATCGTTTACGACACCATTACCCTTAACGCCGAACCCGCTCCTACAGTAAATTTTACATCAATAATCAATGAATCATGCAATAAATCTAACGGCTCGTTGCAAGCCGCAGTCAGCGATGGAAATTTACCGGTTAATTACAATTGGAATTTAACGGGAATTGGAAACACGGCTACTATCAGCAACCTGAGCGCCGGGACCTATTCGGTAACAATAACCGACAATCTGGGATGCACGGCCAGCAACAGCGCCACTTTGGTAAATTATCCGGGCCCGGAACTCAGTATTGACAGTGTGCACAACGAAATGTGCAGCACCTCCGACGGGGCTATATTTTTAACCGTAAACGGAGGCACCACGCCCTTTGCCTATACATGGAACACGGCGGCAAGCCAAAACGCCCCATACCTCGCAAACATTCCCGCAGGAAATTATTCCGTCACCATTACCGATACATATGGCTGTTCAGCAAGCGCCAGCACCATCATAACCAACACGCCGCCGCCTTCGGTGATCATCTCGGATATACAGGCGGACACCTGCCGCAAAAAAACCGGAACCGCCAATGTTATTGCCAGCGGCGGAAACCCGCCATACAATTATATCTGGAGTTTCGACTCTACCATGTATCCCAACTCAGTCGCACATCTTTCCGAAGGAACCTATACCGTGTCGGTAAGCGATCTCTTTTGCACCTGTGTGGTTTCTTTTACTATCCCGCTTATACCCGGGCCAAAAGCTGATTTCTCTATTTATCCCGCAGTGGCAACCATCGACGACCCGCCATTTCGTTTTGTTAACCTTTCCACAGGAATTATCGATCAATGGATATGGGATTTCGGTGATAACAGGTGTTCTTACGAAGTAAACCCCTATTACAAATACAGCGATACCGGTCATTATGAAGTAAAACTAACCGTTAAAAGTAATTACGGCTGCATCGACTCTATTATCAAGGAAGCGGTGGTAATGGACAGAATTACTTTGTTTGTTCCCAATTGTTTTTCGCCAAATGATGACGGTGTTAATGATTATTTTATCATTGCCGGTCAAAACATCACCGAATACGAATTATTCATTTATAACCGGTGGGGCGAACTGGTTTACAAAACCAATGATTTTAACCAGCATTGGGATGGCCGTTATAAAGGCAACATAGTGCCCGAAGGCATTTATGGCTGGACTATTAACTATTCTGAAGATTGGTCGGGAATCTATACTACTCCTCAGTGCCGGCGCGGGATAGTGAACGTTATCAGGTAACGAATTAACACCTTTGCGGAAACCAGCTTTTTAACAACAAACAGCTTTTTTGTTTCGTTATCACTTCTGACCGGCAAAAATATTTTCCAGATGTTCAACGCTTCATTATATCACGTCACTACAAAACTTATTCATGGAGGGGGTGTATTTTGTAATAACCAATATTATTCCTAATGGGACAATCTTTTGGGATTGTATATTGTCAGACAAATCGTCATACGGCGATTATTAAGTTCCTTAGGTATCGTATTGTTTTTTTCGGACAATGGTGATTTTTATATTAGACTCTGAACAGAGTATTAACCCAAAATCACCTTTCTACTGTTATTGTACCTCATAACACTCTTTAATACAGCAACATAACACATGGTAAAATTCGTTATAATTTCCCTATTGCATAAAAAGTTCGTTTTGTAATTTAATTTTTGCGAAATTTGCACCCGCTTTTAAAACTATCATCAATCGATTATTAAAAATATAAAACTACATGATTACACTAGGTTCACATGATCTCACCCTTGAAGAAATATACCAGATACTTTTTCACAAGGCCGAAATAGAAATCCATCCGGAAGCCCTCCAAAGAGTAGGCAATTGTCATAATTTTCTTGCCGAATTCAGCAAAGACAAGGTTATTTATGGCATTAACACCGGCCTGGGCCCTATGGCACCTTATAAAATAGAAGAAGAAAACCAGACACAACTGCAATACAATGCTATTCGCAGCCATTCTTCGGGTTGCGGCGATCCCCTGCCCGACAAATTTGCCAAAGCAGCCATGTTGTCGCGGCTCAATACCCAATTGCGCGCCTATTCAGGCATCCACCCCGAAGTTATTGAATTACTCGCCCTGCTAATCAACAGGAATATTTCGGCGGTTATCCCCGAACATGGCGGTGTTGGCGCCTCTGGCGACCTGGTGCAACTGGCACATCTGGCCCAAACCCTCATTGGAGAAGGAGAAGTATGGTACCAGGGAAAAATAACCCCCACGGCCGAAGTGTTTGCTGCCGAAAACATCAAACCCATTTCTATCCACATCAGAGAAGGCCTGTCGCTCATCAACGGCACCTCGGTAATGACCGGCATCGGCGTTATCAACCAGATGAATGCTTACAATCTGCTCAATTGGTCGGTATTTGCTTCCAGTATGATCAACGAAATTGTTGGCTCATACGACGATCATTTTTCGCACGAATTAAATGTGGTAAAACGGCACAAAGGACAGGAAGTTATCGCCGGATATATGCGCAACATCCTCAACGGCAGCCAACTGATTCGCAAGCGTCAGGAATACCTTTACGGACGTGTTTTCAAAGAAGACATCCTCACCGATAAAGTACAGGAATATTATTCTTTGCGCTGCGTTCCGCAAATACTGGGACCTATTTACGATACCCTGGTAAACAGCGAAGAGATTCTTATCAATGAATTCAACTCGGTAAACGACAACCCCATCGTGGATGTAGAAAACGAAAACATTTTCCATGGCGGTAACTTCCACGGTGATTATGTCTCTCTCGAAATGGACAAGATCAAGATCGTTATGACCAAACTTTCGATGCTTGCCGAACGGCAGTTGAATTACCTGTTGAACCCCAGGCTCAACGGCCTGCTGCCTCCTTTCGTAAACCTGGGAACCCTCGGCCTGAACTTTGGCATGCAAGGCATACAATTTACCGCTACTTCGAGCGTGGCCGAAAACCAGACACTGTCGTTCCCCAATTATGTACACAGCATTTCATGCAATAATGACAATCAGGATATTGTAAGTATGGGAACCAACTCCGCCCTGATAACCAAAAGAGTAATCAGCAATACTTATGACATAGTGGCCATCGAGCTCATCACCCTGATACAGGCCATTGATTATCTCCAATACCAGAACAAAATGTCGGGTTACACCCGTTGCATTTATGATAAATTACGCGAAATATTGCCAGCCTTTAAAGAAGATGCTTCCAGGTCAAAAGACATAAAACGCATAAGGAAGTTTATGCAAAACTACCGCTTAAGGCCTGAGATTACTTTACCCTGATAGCAGGATTTATTTTATTGTAAAATTCATTGCTGGAAGCAGGTACGTATTTCCATTGCTATCCTTGCAAACTATATCGTCAATAGAAACCTTATCGCCGGGCATTTTCTGACCGAGCAAAAAAGACTGTCTGCCAGAGAGTTTATTGCTTTCCGGATTTGGCATCGTGTACATCTCGCCATTGACAAGGAGTTTTAAAGAAAAACTTACCAATGTATAACCCGGTTTGTCGATTTTTAATTCGTTGTCGGTCAATTGTTTTATTGTGATTTCGCCACTGTTCATGCCACTGATTGTGGCAGTAACGTCAGTCAGTAACTGAGGTTTATCATTGTTTACCTGTGCAAAGCAACAATTAGCCAGAAACAAAAGACCGGCAAAAATCATAAAAAATTTTATTTTTTTCATGCGGTTATTTTTTTGTAAAATTAAAAAATATTCACTACAAATCAAAAAAACTATCAGAACGGAAATTCGTAACCGGAAATTTTCAGTTCCTCCACCAGTTTTTTAATATCCTTTTGCAGGGATTCGTTTATAGGAACACCCTTGTCTTTGCGGTCGAGCCAGATGTAGTACTCTTTTTCACCGGCGGTAAAAATACGCGTTTGCCCTGGCATTTTTTTCGAAGCCCTCAGTTCACGAAGGATATCTCCGGTAATATGTTTAAAATCTTCAGGATCGGTGAATGCTGTGATATCAATAGCTATAAAAAAATGACCTAAAGGATAAGGTATTTTCTTACCATCTTTTATCCCGAGCAACATCTTCATGTAGCTGCCACTCTGCAAGGCTGCCGAAAGTATTTCAACCACCGTGGCATACCCATAGCCTTTGTATCCGGCTGTTTCCTCTCCTACCCCACCCAACGGTGTCAGGGCAGCTTTTTCGGCAATAAGGTCGCCAAGCACTTCCTGAGCATTGGTCTTTGATTCACCATTTTCATCAATTACCCAGCCCTTGGGAAGTTCAATGCCTTTGCGTGCATACAGTTCAATTTTCCCGCGCTGACTAACGGAGGTTGCACAATCGAGCATAAAAGGAAAATCCTCATCTGTAG
>DAOOWO010000050.1:0-10996 GCA_035371225.1 Bacteroidales bacterium
AATCTAAGGAGACCCTTCCGGGGGTTAATGTTATCCTGGATGAAAAAACCGGCGTAGCATCGGATATTGACGGGCGATATTCGCTAAAAGTCAATCCGGGTAAAGTTACCATTACATACAAATATATTGGTTATACACCGGTAGTGAGAACCTATGATCTGAAACCTGGCCAGGCAAAAATAGAAGACATAGAGTTGTATGAGGAGTCCATGGTAATAGAAGGTATTGTTGTTACAGCAGGAAAATTCGAACAGAAATTATCTGATGTAACTATTTCGATGGCCGTATTAAAACCTGACCGCATTGAACGACAGAACACCAACAACCTGAGCGAAGTAATAAACAAAATACCCGGAATTGATGTGTTCGACGGGCAACCCAGCGTTCGTGCCGGAAGCGGCTATAGCTACGGCGCCGGCAGCCGCGTGATGGTTATGATGGACGACATGCCCCTGTTGTCGCCCGATGCAGGTGATGCCAAATGGAACTATATGCCTATTGAAAATATCTCTCAGGTGGAAGTGATTAAAGGAGCATCCTCGGCACTGTTCGGCTCATCGGCTCTCAACGGGGTTATAAACCTGCGGACAGCTTTCCCCAAAGACAAACCCCAGACAAAAATCACCATCAACGAGGGTGTATACCTTAACCCCAAACGCAAAGAAATTATATGGTGGGACGAATATGATCCGGATTATACACATACACTGATGGCCAAAATTATAAACCCCTTGTCGTTACTGGGTATGAAAAATCCTGGATTTGGCGGAGTGAATTTTTCGCACCTGCAAAAATTTGGCCAATTCGATTTGGGCGTGGGCGGCAACTTCTTCGAAGACCAGGGTTTCCGTTATCCTAACGGGGAATGCAGAGGCCGTGCCAACGTGAACATGCGGTACCGTGTGAAAAAAATTGAAGGACTATCCTTTGGACTGAATGCCAATGTAATGTATGCGGCCACTTCCAACTTTTTCCTGTGGGGCAATGCGGATTCGGCAGCTTATATGCAACGTGTGGATGCGATAACGCATAACCAGGGATTAAGGGCTAACGTGGACCCGTATTTTATGTATTTCAATAAAAAGGGCAGTAAGTATAGTATGAAATTAAGATGGTTCCGCACATCCAACCTATTTCCTAACGAACCCGATAAAAACAATATTTCCGATATTATTTACGGTGATTACCAATACCAACATAATTTCAAAGGAAAACACAATCTCACTGCCGGCGCCTCGGGCAGCTATTCCAAGTCGCAGGCCAACCTGTTCGGAGAACATGATGCTGTGAACTTTTCAATTTATACACAGTACGATGCAAAATTCTGGAATAAGCTAACCCTGTCGCTTGGCTTGCGCGGAGAATATTTCCGGATTGATACAGCGGAATCAGAATCCACCTTTTCATTTAAGATCAAGGGCAATGTCCATACTTTGCCTATCATGCCCGTGTTTCGCGCAGGAGTCAATTATCAGGCAGCAAAATATACTTTTATCAGGGCTTCTTTTGGTCAGGGCTATCGTTTCCCGACCGTGGCGGAAAAATTTGTGGAAACAAATCTTGGCGGATTAAATCTGTTCCCAAACAAACAGCTTAAACCCGAAACCGGATGGTCCGCCGAATTGGGAATCAAACAAGGCGTAAAGATCGGAAAATGGAATGGCTACCTTGATTTGGCCGGATTCTGGACTGAATATAAAGATATGATGGAGTTTACTTTTAACGATTACCGTCTTGATGGCAGGGCCGACACCAACTACACCGGGTTTGAAGAGTACATCAATAAGTTTTTAGGTTTTAAATCCCTGAATGTCGGACATGCCCGGATTTATGGCATAGATGCTACTTTTACCGGCCAGGGCAATTTATTTGGTTTCCCGGCAACCATCCTGGCGGGATATACTTATACCTATCCGCGGAACCTTGATTACGACGCCTCCGACACCACGGGCAACAGCGTAAAAATCCTCAGGTACAGATACCTGCATTCGGTAAAAGCCGACCTTGATGTTACATTTTATTTCTTCACCCTCGGAATAGGCATGAACTACACCAGCAACATGATTAACATCGATAAGGCGTTTGAAGGAGAATTGATTCCGGGTATCGCTTCATCGGATCTGCTTCCAGGAGTGAAAGCCTATCGTGAAAAACACAACAAAGGTTATTTTGTGATGAACCTTCGCGGATTGTTTGATATTACCGAAACTCAAAGAATCGGTCTCTATGTCAACAACCTGCTCAATACCGAATATATGACCCGCCCTGGCTTTATCGAAGCGCCCAGAAATATTGCAGTACAATACAGCCTGACTTTCTGATAAATTGCCGGGGAAAAAGAATATCCTTATCTGTCCGCTCAACTGGGGACTAGGACACGCCAGCCGGTGTATCCCTGTGATAAGAATTTTAAATCAGGCCGGCCATCATGTGGTTATTGCCGCCGACGGCCCTGCCGCCAGGCTCCTCAAAAATGTGTTTCCGGATAACGAAAGCATAAGTTTCGGGGACTACAAAATAAGGTATTCAAAAGGAAATCACCTGGTGAGGACCATCCTTTGGCAAATACCCAAAATTTTGTTCAGAATTGCTGCAGAACATTACAAGCTAAAAGCGATTGTAAAAGAATATCACATCGACACACTTATTTCCGACAACCGCTTTGGTTTGTGGAACCGAAAAATCCGGACGGTATATATGACTCATCAGCTTTTTATCAAAAGCCCAAAGGGAAATCGCCTGGTCGAAAAGTGGCTGCAAAAGATACACCGCTATTTCATTATGAAGTATGATGTGTGCTGGATACCGGACCTGCCGGGCGATTTTAAACTGGCTGGCGAACTGTCGGGGAAATCGGTTATACCGGGCAATGCCCGTTTTATCGGGCTGCTGTCGGATTTTTGTGATGCCCCGCCTCCTGCAACAGAACTTTATGATGTGTGTACCGTGATATCCGGCCCCGAGCCGCAACGCAGCATTTTTGAACACCTGATGTTGGAACAATTAAAAAATTCCGGAAAAAAAGCAGTGGTAATTTTGGGTAAACCTGCAGAAAGACCAATCATGATAACAGATAAAAACATTACCGTATTTAATTATCTGACAGCCGACGAAATAAAAAAATATTTTATGTGTTCAGAATATATCATTGCCAGGGCGGGATATTCTACCATTATGGATTTGGCGGTAACAGGCCGCAAAGCAGTACTCGTGCCAACCCCCGGACAAACGGAACAGGAATACCTGGCAAATTATTTAGAAAAGAAAAAAATTTATTTTTCGGCAACCCAGGAAAGCTTTGATTTGGATAAGGTACTGAAAAACGCCGCAAATTACTCAGGTATGTCCATACCCTGCAATAAGCCGGAATTGGCAGAAATAATTTTAAGTACAATTTGATAACTAATGTTTTTTTTTGATTAATTTTGACACAAAGCATTATCCATGCTAAAACGTAATAAATGGCTGTTGATTGTCTTAGGAGTCCTTATCGGAGGTTTTCTGATATGGTACTTTTCAAGAATCGTGGTTTATATACTTGTTGCATCAGTGCTTTCGGTGATGGGCAGGCCGTTGGTGGTTTTGCTCGACCGTATTCGTATCGGGAAGGGAAAATTTCCGCACACCCTGAGTGCGATTATTACTTTAGTGGCTATTTATGGAGTGATCTTTGGCTTTTTTGCCCTGGTGGTTCCCATGCTGGTGTCACAAATAAGTACGCTGTCGTCAATTAAACCAGATGTCTTATTAGCAGGCCTGCAAGAGCCGATTACATGGCTCGAAAATTTTTTGATGCGTTTTCAGGTTATGAAGCCGGGTGACAGTATCGAAAACCTGATATCAAATAAAATAATGTCGTTTATTAGTTTTACCAATGCCGGCGATCTGGCGGGTACACTGATTAGTTTCGCAGGCAGTTTTATTGTTGCAATATTTGCCGTTGGGTTTATCACTTTTTTCTTCCTGAAACAGGATAAAATGCTGATAAAATTCATTATGTTGCTCACTCCTGTCCGCCTGCAATCTGAAATAAAACATATTTACCTTAAAATCATCAAACTGTTGTCAAAATACTTTTTGGGACTCAGTCTTGATTTGCTCATCGTGATGACGTTGATTATTATCAGCATGACGATATTTGGTTTTAAAAATGCATTGATGATAGGGGTTTTTGCCGGAATGATGAATGTAGTTCCCTATGTGGGCCCGATAATAGGATGTATTATTGCCCTTGTATTTGCTTCAGCAGGTATCATTGAGGGAGGCGGTAACCTTGAAATGATGACTGTTATATTAGAAGTTTGCGGCTCACTGGTTGTGATTAATGCAATTGACGCTTACATTTTTCAGCCATACATTTACTCAAATGTGGTGAAAGCTCATCCGCTTGAGATTTTTCTGGTAATATTGATAGCGGGGAGCACGGCCGGAATACTGGGCATGGTGCTGGCAATTCCTTCTTATACGGTGATACGTATTATTGCAAAGGAGTTTTTAATAAAATATCCAGTCATCAAACGGCTGACTCAAAACATCTGATTGTGCTGAATGCCTTTGTGAATGATTTTTACCACTTGTCTGCCGCGATGAGCGGAAAAAAAATTCTGAATTACCTGCGGCTGAAAGGTTCCTATTTTTTTTCGGTATTGCTTCAAAAACCTGTTCACCGGGGATATCCGTCCTTTTTATCCGTGGAGCCCGGCACGTATTGTAATTTGCAATGTCCCGAATGTTTTACTACCCGGGCCGAATTTTCCCGCCCCCGTGGCAATATGGCTACGGATACTTTTGAAAAAATTATGAAACAGACCGCCGGCTATGTTTTTTATCTGAACCTTTATTTTCAGGGCGAACCGTTTCTTAATGATAAGCTGTTTGATTTTATTGCCCGTGCAAAAAAAAATGGTTGCTATACCGCTGTCTCCACCAACGGGCATTTTTTGGATGAGCTAAATGCAAAAAAATTGATCCTGAGCCGCCTGGACCGGCTGATTATTTCGCTTGACGGAACCGATGCGGATACCTATAGCCTTTACCGTAAGGGCGGCGATTTTAACACCGTTGTAAAAGGGATAAAGACATTGGTGGAACAAAGAAAAAATACGAAGTCAAAACGCCCGTTTATCGAAATACAATTTGTGCTGACACGCAAAAACCAATCGCAGCAGTACCAAATTAAAGGCTTGGGGAAAAAACTCGGCGCCGATAAAGTCTCTGTAAAATCTTTTCAGTTGCTGAATTACGATCAGGCCCGCGAGTGGTTGTCTGATAAAAAATCACGTTACTTTATTGCTGATGATGGCGCTGTGAAAATCAAAAACAAAATGCACAACAGGTGTTTCCGCATGTGGAGTTCGTGCGTTGTAACCTGGGATGGGGTGGCGGTTCCCTGCTGTTATGATAAGAATGCGTCGTATCCCATGGGAAACATTTTTCACCAGCCGTTAAACGAAATCTGGAACAGCGAAAACTCGCGAAACTTCAGAAAAAAAATATTTTCGCAAAGGAAAAACATTGATATTTGCATGAATTGTAGCGAGTAAATCAAGTAACTAATCTAATGAAAAGAATAGCCATTTTTGCCTCGGGCAACGGAAGCAACGCCGAAAATATCATTAAACATTTTGCCGGCAGCAAAAGCATTGAAATAGCTCTGATACTTACCAACAACCGCCAGGCATATGTTATCGAACGTGCAAAAAATCATGATATTCCCATCATAATTTTTACGTCAAAAGAACTTAAAGAAACATCGGTTGTTTTAAATAAATTAGAAGAATATAATATTGACTTTATCGTACTGGCAGGGTTTTTACTGCTGGTCCCCACAACTATTATCCGGGCTTTCCCCGATAGGATCATAAATATTCATCCGGCCCTGTTGCCCAAATATGGAGGCAAAGGGATGTATGGCGGCTTTGTCCATGAAGCTGTTCGCCAATCGGGCGATACGGAGACGGGTATTTCCATACATTTTGTGAACGAAAAATATGATGCAGGGGCCGTGCTGTTTCAGGCACGATGTGTTGTTGCACCGGAAGATACCGCTGAAACCATAGCGCAGAAAGTTCATCAGTTGGAATACCGGTATTTTCCTGAAATAATTGAAAAGGTAGTGGCTGGAAAATTATAATGAAAGGCCTTCGTTTTTTCCTTTTATAGTCCTTTGGGGATAGCTGCAATAAGGTTTTTGGTATATTCTGTTTGTGGATTTTCGTAAATTTCGTCCGACAGGCCGTATTCTAAAATTTTCCCGTTTTTCATCACCATCATGCGGTCCGACATATATTTTACCACCGACAGGTCGTGCGAAATAAATATCAGCGAAAACTGGTATTCTTTTTTCAGTTCATTCAACAGGTTTAATACTTGAGCCTGCACCGAAACATCCAGCGCCGATACCGATTCGTCGCAAATAATAAATTTGGGTCTGAGAGCCAATGCCCGTGCAATACAAATGCGTTGGCGCTGTCCGCCCGAGAGTTCGTGGGGGTAACGGTCGTAGATCGTTTCGCTGAGGTTTACTTTGCTGAGTATTTCCAAAGCCGTGTTTTTTCTATCGTCGGCATGGGCGCCCAGCCCGTGCACCCGCATACCTTCGGTGATAGCCGTACCAACCGTCAATCGCGGGTTCAGCGAAGAATAAGGATCCTGAAAAATTATCTGGAAATCTTTGCGTAGTTTTCTTAGTTTGTTTTTGGAATACGAACTGATTTCGCTTCCAAAAAAAACTATTTTTCCCGAGGTGGGTTCCACCAACCGCAACAAGGTTCTCCCCAGGGTGGTTTTGCCGCAACCCGATTCGCCAACGATACCGAGTGTTTCGCCTGGGAATACTTTAAAACTAACCTCATCCACTGCCTTAAAAACCGTTGGCGGCCGGAACCATCCCCGCTTCATGGTAAAATGGGTTCTGATGTTGATGGCTTCCAGTATGGGTTTGTTTTTATATTTGGCATCAAGTAACCGCTCATGTTCTTCAGAAGATATTTCTTCAAAGATACCGTCAAGTTCGTTTTTCATAAATCGTTCCACGGTAGGCAGTTGTTTGTAACGTACTCCCAGTTTCGGACGGCAGGCAAGTAATCCTTTGGTATAGGGATGTTGCGCGTTTTTAAAAATGTGGTCCACAGTGCCTTGTTCAACTACTTCGCCCTTGTACATTACCAAAACATAGTCTGCTATTTCGGCAATAACACCCAGGTCGTGCGAGATGAAAATTATACTCATCTGGTATTTCTGTTGCAGGTGTTTCATCAGTTCGATGATGTTTTTCTGGACGGTTACATCTAAGGCGGTGGTAGGCTCATCGGCTATCAGCAGCGAAGGCTGGCAACTCATAGCTATGGCTATCATCACCCGCTGCCTTTGTCCGCCCGACAATTCGTGAGGATAGGAACGGTAGGCCTTTTCGGGGTCGGGCAGCATTACTTCTTTGAACCACTGCAGGGTTAAACGCTTGGCTTCTTTTTTATCCACGTCCTGATGCAACATTATTGTCTCGGCCACTTGTCGGCCGCATTTATACACAGGATTCAGCGAGGTCATGGGTTCCTGAAAAATCATGGCCAGTTCGGCCCCTCTGAACAGTCTTCGTCTTTTTTCGGGCAACGCCAGTATGTCAATGATGTTTCCTTTTTTATCGGTAAACAAGGCCTGCCCGGAAGCTATTTTTGAGATGCCGGGCGGCAACAGGCCCATCAGCGTTAGCGAAGTTACCGATTTGCCCGATCCTGATTCGCCCACTATGCCAATAGTTCTGCCTTTTTCAAGAGTAAAGGAAATATCTTTTACGGCATGAACAACGCCGTTTTCGCTTTTAAAATCAATACTCAGATGTTGCAGGTTGAGCAGGGGCATAAGTGTATAAAAAAGCCGCAAAATAATTGCGGCTGTTTGGGGTTAAAATTGTTAATGAGCGCTGCCGCTTTTCACTTTGTAACGGTCGCCGGTTTCTTTGATGATCATCCGGTACCAATCGTCGCTGTACCTGGGGTGATCCACGTTGGATGATTCCTTGGTCTTCCCGGGGTATTTTACGTTGCCGTCCATATATTTTGTGAAGAGGTAGCCATACAACTGTTTCCAGCGGACCACCAGGTTGTTTCCGGTTTTCACAGAATATTGTGTGATTAAATCTAAAGCCTGTGCCGGATTTCCTTTGTAAAGTTCCGCAGCCTTTGCATCTATGGCGGGAACTTCGGTCTGAATGTACTTTGTTTCCAGTTCTTTTTGCAGCGTGCGTATTTCGGGGATGATGTCGCAATAACGGGTGTAAGCAAAGTTCGAAACCTGGTTGAATACCCAGAATGCAGCATTGTCGTTAAAGGTTACCATATCGCCGAGCCCGACAGCATAGGATTCGGGGACTTTGGTAATGCCGCAGTACATTGGTGCATACACTGTGCTGTATGTGTCGTCCACACCAAACCAGATGATACCGCCTATAGGATCCGGCATCCAGGCACGGCACTGGGCAACAAACGAGAAACCGGTCTGCTGTGTGGAGGTGGCTCTTTCGTGGATATAATCTCCGCCATCCTGGCTCCAGGTCATAGGCCGCCAGCGGTAAGGGCATTTAAAGGGGCCGGCGCCGAGGTCTGTGGTCATATCCATAGGGGTGCCTTCGTAGTGGTCGCGCATAATTTCCATCACATCATAAACCGAGAGTTTCCTGTCGGGTTTTATCCATAAAGGGAATCTGTTTTTCAGGTTTTCGCCCATGGCATAATCCTGGTATTGGTCCATTTCCTTATTGAAACGTTTAAATCCGGCCCATACACGGGCTTCGCAAAAACGGGCAGCGCCAAAATCTACCGGGGCGTAAGCATCAGCAAAACTGAATTCGGCATCTTTACCGGTAAAATAACCTTTGGTGCGGGCAAATTCAATAACGTCTGAAGAATAGATACATTCAATAGCTGGCAGGTCAATTTTTTTGTATTGCAGATTGGTAATAGAAGTTTTGCCATCGGCCAGCGGAAAAGTAGTAATACGTGCCTGGTTGGCATGGCCGCTGATATAGCCGTCGGGAATACGCCTTGCTACCCACACGGCGCCCTTATTTCCAACCCCTTTGCCTATCATTTCAAATATCCATGCTTCATTTTTATCACAAATGGAAAACGATTCTCCGGAACTGCAATAACCGTATTCGGCAAGCAATTCGCCAATAAGTTTTATGGCTTCACGGGCTGTTTTGCATCTTTGAAGGGCTATGTATATCAGGCTGCCGTAGTCCATAATTCCTGATCTGGTGGAATCTTCCAGTTCAGATCTGCCGCCATAGGTAGTTTCGCCAATGGCAAGCTGAAATTCATTCATATTGCCTACCACGGAAAAAGTATGGCGGGCTTGTTTTATTTTTCCACGGTATTCGCCGGTATCCCATTCATAAACATCCATCAGGGTGCCTTCGGGGTAATCTTGTGCCGCGCGGAAATAAAGTTCACCATAAAGCTGGTGCGAGTCGGCGGTATAGCAAATCATCACCGAGCCGTCGGTGGTAGCTCCCTTGGTGATGATAAAATTAGTGCATGCATAAGCGGTTTGTTGTAAAGCAAAAGCAGCGATAAAAAAGCAGGTAAAAGCAACAAAAACTCTTTTCATAAGCAGTGTGGATTTGATTAATAACTTTGATAATTCTCTCCAAAAATACTTATTTTTTTGCTACGGAAACGATGAATTTTTATTTTGAGGATGTGGTACCTGGCTATCTGTGGTAGTGTCGGAGAAATTATTCGGGGAACCAATATACATGTTGTACAAATAAAGTTTATTATTAATGATGGCTAAATGATTTAAAATAAACTCAAATATTTTATATTTGCCGATTATGCAAAATGCCATACGACATATTTTTTTGGTATTAATTTTATTATGTAGCCATGCGGCCTTTGCGCAGCATTACAGCTACCGGCATTATACGGTACAGGATGGGTTGGTGCAAAATCAGGTTGTCACGCTGTATCTCGACAGGCAGGGATTTGTGTGGGTGGGGACCAAAGGCGGTGCCAGCCGTTTCGACGGGGTGAATTTCAAAAATTTTACTATGGATGACGGCCTGTCGGATAATTTTGTTCTGGGTTTTGTGGAAACGCGCAACGAATTGTATTGTTATAGCGGAAAGGGCGTTTCGGTTTTGCGTGACGGAAAATTTACTGTAATAGCGAAATTTCCGAAAAAGGATTTACATAGAATAGTGCTGTCAGCCGATTCTACCAGAGCATATGTTAGCTATGGAAAAAAAATTTTGATGACCGACGGTAAAAACACTGAGATTATCTATACTCATGATTCACCCAAAGAAATAATGCGGTTAGATGTTGAACCAGGCACGGATAAGGTGTTTTTTACAGTTAATCATCAGATATTCAGCCTGGATCATGGAAAAAGTACCCAAATAAAAATTGGTGAATCATGGATTAAGCTTTTTAAAGATAATCACCATGTTTATTTTGTCCTGGAAAAAAATATGGATGATGTGGATTATTTGGGCGTTTATAAACTGGCTAATGGACAGCCGGTGAAGATCTACCATACAACACGTCCTACAATGGCAGAGGGTTATTCTATTTGTAAAAATGGCCACCTCTTATTTTTTACTGGTTTTTCAAGCTGGGTGGAGATTGATACCGCGGGGCGTGTGATTGACAGCGATTCTTTGTACAATAAGGTTTTTACCTCATTTGTATGCGACAAAGAAGGTAATTACTGGATGGGGTCCGAAACAGGGCTTTTTTGTACCCAGTCATTTGCGTTCAGAAACTTTGCCGAAAAATCCGGTGTGCCCCCTTATATTTGGAGTATCCTGGAAAACCCTGACAGTTCCATTGTTTTTGTAGGGTATAATGGAGAGTTGTGCACACTAAAAAATAATAAAATTTCTGTTATTCCCAGAACAGCATACCCTTTTTCGCGAGGTGACTTCTTTTATATGAACGGGTTGTGTACCAGCAGGGGCGTGTGGATGTTGCCAACCGGAAACGGTTTTGTG
>DAOOWO010000051.1:0-7086 GCA_035371225.1 Bacteroidales bacterium
CCAGTATATATTTTTTCACGCCCAAATCTTTCAGGGCTTTTATGGAGCCCCACATAAGTATCTTGTTCGAACCCGGCACCACGGGACTGGCCGCCGAACCGCCCCAGAAACTATAAGCCTGTGTGTTGTCGTAAACACTCAGGTTGCTGTGTTCGGGGGTGTCGTCTTTTTTGGAGATACCGACAAGGATTTTATCCGGAATTTTATCCGTTAATTTTCTGATCATAATTTCATTTTCATAGGACAGCCCTTGTCTTTCGTGGGTATCCGCATACAGCTTATAAAACTCCGCAAATATTTCCGGCCCGAAAACCGTGGCCACGCCGAGCTTTTCCGCTTTGCGGATCTGTTTCCTGTATGTCGTATTCATATTCCCAAAGATGTCTTCCTGAGTCCCTGTCAGGTTGATGCCGATAACCCCTAATTCAAAATACAGCACTTTTTCGGGGATGCATTTGAAATTGCAATAATGCGGAGGAGGAAAAATAACATCGCAAATTTTTTCCTCTTGCAGAAAAGCATGAAACTTCTCTATAAAGTCTTTTTCCGCGTGGTTCTCCGGCCTTTGTCCGTCAAGCCCCAGCGGGATGTATATATAGTTGGCTTTTTTCAGGAACTTCAGTTCGCTTACTGCGAAAGGCGCCAAAATACGATTGCTTTTATCAAAACACACGAATACCTGTGAATGGGGGTTTGTTTCCCTTTCATAGTCCAGCCAGCCGTCATGAAAATAAACTGGGAATAATGCCGGGTCGGCGCCCGTTTGGTTTATGGATTTAAGCAGTTCCATCTTTATGTCAAAAGGCTTGAAAATTCGCCGGGACTATCATTCTTAAGTGTTTCCTAAATTGTAGTTTGGATTTATTCGCAAATTTAAATAATTTTATCTATTTGAAAATCTGCTAAGGATTATCTTTGCAAATAAAACATGAGAAAAAACCTTGTCTTCCTTTCTGAAAGGTACCCATTTCAAAACCTGGGCGGGGTCTGGGAAGCTAATGAAGTGAACAACCTGGCGCCTTTGTTTGACAAGGTATTTGTGATAGGAGCTACTGCAGATCAAAAGCTGCCACCGCATGTGCTGCCGCCCGGCGCAAAGCCTTCTTTCTGGGAACCCGACAGAGGCCGGCGGCAAAAATTATGGTCGCTGCGGCTGATTTTTACCCGCATTTTTTTTGCAGAACTTTCGTTTATCAGGAGCACCTTGAAACAAAAAATTACCTACCGCACCCTGGCCGTGCTGCTTACCGAACTGAATGCCGCACTAGCGCTGAGCCGCCATATCGAAAGGATGATGCAAAGAAACAGCCTTGAAGAAAAGGATACCCTGTTGTATGCTTTTTGGAACGACTACCGCGCGATAGCCTGTGCCCTGCTGAAGAAAAAACACCCGGGATATGCTGCCATATCGCGTTCGCACGGCGGCGATGTGTTTTTTGAATTGCATACCGGCAATTATCTGCCGCTGAAACATTTTATGCTGGAGCAACTGAATTTTTTGTTTACCATTGCCGACTTCAGCCGCGATTACCTGATAAAAAAACTTAAAGATACCTCCGGAAAGATCATTACCAAAAAACTGGGTGTTGTCAATCAGTATCCTTTTGAAAAAAATTCCAACACCGGAATTTTAAAGGTGGTCAGTTGCTCACAGATTGACCACAACAAGAGGCTGGAACTGATTATTGGCGGGATTAAGCGCCTGGGAGAAATTCAGGTGGAATGGTATCATATAGGCGAAGATGAGCTTGACGGGCAATTGATGAACCTGGCCGCACAGGAACTCGGGCCGGCAGTGATACACTATGAGTTTTTGGGGATGATGCCCAACGAAAAAGTTTTTGCATTTTATCATCAAACCAAGCCGGATTTGTTCATCAATGCCAGCAAGAGCGAGGGCCTTCCGGTATCTGTGATGGAAGCCATGTCGTTTGGCATTCCTGTAATTGCAACGGCCGTGGGAGGTACACCTGAAATTGTAAAGGATGGCTACAATGGCTTTCTTTTACGTCAGGATCCGACGGCTGAAGAAATTGCCGAAGCCATAAAAAAATATTACTTTTTACCTGAAAATGAAAAAATAATAATGCGCGAAAATGCTTATAAAACCTGGGATGAAGAATATAATTCCGAAAAAAATAATAAGGTATTTGCAGAAATGATCGGATCGTTGTAAAAATGCAGTTTTATTAGAATAAAGCTTTATAATTGACAGAGGCAAAGGCAATTTTCTGCACATTTTCAATAAAATGAATACTTTTGTTTTTTAAATTTTGAAATCAGGATAAATGGAACAAATTAAATTATTCTTTTCAAGATGCCTGTCAAGCGAAATGTTCTTGATAGTGCTGGGTGTCTTTTCGGTCATTCCTTTTATTATAATTTCTTTTTTTAATAATCCGGCCGCAGATGATTTTGCTTTTCCGGTGGAAATCCATAATCATGGATTCATAGGATCACAGATTTGGTGGTATAATAATTGGTTAGGCAGATATTTTTCATCCTTTTTGATGTCAATAAATCCTTTAGTGTTCAATAATTTTTTTCTTTTTAAACTGATCCCCATTTTCCTGATCGCATCTCTGTTTTTTTCATTATTATATTTGACAGGAATAATTTTTACAAATAAAAGAAAAAGAGGACTCTTGTTATTGCCCCTTTGTTTTATATTTATATATTTGTTTAACATGCCTAATATAGTGGAAGGCATATACTGGATCTCCGGTTCCCTAAATTATCTGGTGCCTAACATTTTAACAATTCTGCTTTTATGCAGCATCATTAAACTAATGCAGACAAAAAAGATCAGATTTCTTTTTTTATCTGTTTTATTGGCTTTTTGTGTGATCGGGTCCAACGAATTATCCATGCTTATCATTGATTTTATTTTGGCCTCAATTTGCGGGTATGCTTTTATCAAAGAAAAAAAAATAAATTTTTCACTGTTGATTCTGCTGGTCTTTGCATTTATATTTTCGCTTGTTGTGTATTTTTCACCGGGTAATACCGTCAGAGGAAATACGATTCCCAACGACCATCAGTTTGCCTTTTCGGCATGGCAAGCGGCCATACAAACAATCAATCATTTAAGACTTTGGCTGCCTTTAAGCATCGTATTTATCCTGATTTTTTTCGATGCCTTTCACAAACATATCAAGGCCGCCTGGGCTTCGAATTTTAATGTTCATCCCATTTATGTTTTCATCGTATTATGTCTTATCCTTTTCATCGGTTTTTTCACCGGTTACTGGAGTATAGGTAGTAGCCCTGCGGCAAGGACAAAAAATGTGATCTGTTTCTTTTATGTAGCAGGTTTTTTATATCTCGGGTTCTCCATGCTTTTTTATCTAAAGAAAAAAGAAAAAAGTTTCTTAATGATTTCTCCCTGGGTCAGGTATGTATTATTTGTTATTATCCTGATAGGTCTGAGCCATAAAAATAATATCAGTACCGCCTATGCAGACCTTATAAAAGGTACTGCTTATAGATTTGATGCTGAAATAAAAGACAGGTATGAAATAATAAAAAATTCAAAAGGAGAAGATTGTGAAGTGCCTAAACTCAAAAATTATTCTGCTACTATTGGTATTGCCGATATCACGCCCTATCCGGACTGTTCACGAAATAAATATCAGGCAACGTATTTCGGGCTTAAATCCATCAAAACAAAAGAGGAGTAAGTGAACGTTAAGGTGATAAGATGTGTACAAGGAAAAAAATCAAGCGGAATATATTTTTAGTAAGGCATCCACATACTCTTTAATATCAAACTTTCCCGCAAATTCCTGTGCATACAGAGAAATTTCACGGTGTTTTGCCTGATCATTCCAGAGATCAATGATCTTTTCGGCAAACGTTTCCGCATTTGGTTCAAAAAGCATATAGCCGTTCTTTCCCTGTTCGATCAGATCCCTGTTGCCCCTGCCGTCTAAGGTGATCACCGGCAATCCGGCCGCCATGGCTTCAAGCAAGACCAGCCCCAGCGGTTCATACGTAGCGCTATGCAGATAAATATCGTAAGTCCACAGGAATTCTTCCACATTAGTTACATTTCCGTGAAAAAAGACCTGATGGTTTAATTGCAGGCTATTTGTTTTTTCTTCCAGAGCCGGACGATCATCCCCGTCGCCCAGCAAATGCAATTCAAAATCAATGTTTTTATCCTTCAATATTTTTGCGATATCGAGCAAAAAACTTTGATTTTTCTTTGCAACAAAGGAGCCGACATTCACAATCCTTATTTTATCTCTATGGCCTGCACCATCTCGTTTTTTGTAAAACTTAGCATAGTCGATGGCATTATGCAATAATGTAACAGGGTAACGCGGAATGGTTTTTTCAAAGAACATTTTTGCATCGTTCGAAATGGCTATAAAATGTGTTCCTCCATTTTTTTTGTAGCAACGCAACAGGAACATTTTCTCATAAAAATTGGTGAGTTTTCTTTTGCGGAATAAGGTTTTCCATGAAAAATTCTCAAATTGTTCCATGTTGTCGTGGCCATGCGAAAACCATTTGGCATCCGGATAAAAAACCGAGCGGCTGGCAATTTCGGCGATAAATAAATGGGAGTGGATAATGTCGGGTTTCAGCTTTTCAATGGCGCGACGGAGTTCTTCGGTATGGCAGTTGTTTTTTTTATACAATGACAGCGAAATGTCTGCATTGATTACTTGAATATCCAAGCCCTTGCTGTATTCCTGATAATCATTAAGCGGGGAGAGGCAGAAAATGCTTGTCGTGATACCTTCCTGTTTGTTTAACTGGCGGCAAATATCGAGCATCAGACGTTCTGCGCCGCCCTTACCGAGGCTGGGTATGATGTGAAGGATTTTCATTTTTTATTCTATGACAAAAAGCCAAATCAAATATTTTCACAATATGTTCATTTGGTTGAACAAATTTACATTAATTCGCTCAATTAAGAAGTGATTTGTTAATTTTCAGGAGTTGAATTTTGTACCATGCAAGTGATAGTATGACTGCTCCGAAGGAGCTCTCCATAGGAGACCTTCGGACCTGCGGAGTACGCCGGTCTGCCGCTGAAGGCAGTCATCCTATCACTAAAAATCCTGCGGTGGCTTCGGCTTCAGTTCGACAAGCTCACTGTGACCGCTCAGCCACCGTAGGGAGCCTCAGCCACCGTCGAGATCCTCATCCACTGTTCATGCAGGCAAGTGATAGAATGACTGCGCGCCGGCCTGCTGCTGAAGGCAGTCATCCTATCACTAAAAATCCTGCGGTGGCTTCGGCTTCAGTTCGACAAGCTCACTGTGACCGCTCAGCCACCGATGATGGCCTCAGCCACCATTACACGAATGCTCCGGAGGCCTCCTGCAGAGCGCGAAAGTCATTCGCTGCAGGTAGCCGTGCGGCCACTTCAGCTAATCCATGGTGCCACCATTCGCTGCAAACTAGTTATTATTCTTTTGATTTGCTGTTTCAGGGAAAAATTTTTAATATACATTTGCATCAAGATTTTTCGGCATGTTTTTCAAACTACCGCTATGAAGAAAAAATTTTTTATTATAATCGCTGTCATTCACTTACTTTTAGTTGTTGCCAACCTGGTAATATACCGCGATATCTTTAACCAGAAAAATGATGACTCGCAAAGGTATGTGCGTGTTGCAAAGGAGCTGGCATCTTTTAATTATTCTAACGCTGATGCGTATCTGAACTGTTGTACCGCGCCCGGATATCCTCTTTTTTTGGCAATTTTTAAAGTCTTTACGCGCCTGAATAATTATATGGTGGCAATATCACAGGCGCTGCTTTACATCATTGCTTTATATTATTTGTTGTTACAACTGCATAAAAAAGGATATTTGAGTTATCCCCTTTGTTTGGCGGCTTTTTTCATGGTGCTTGTCTGTCCCGAACTATTTGAATCTAATGGTAGGACACTGTCCGAATCTTTTTGCGGCAGCATGATCTTACTTATTGTAGGAAGCGTGATCAATGGTTTTGACAAGGCCTCTGTCAAGGTCATATTCGTGATAGCTGTCAGTTTTTTAATGCTGGCACGATTTGAGTACCTTGTGATCCTCCCGTTCTTGTTGCTATTTTTAATTTACAAGAAAAGATATCTGTTTACTGCGGTTACTGTTTTGGCGGTAATAGTAGTGGTATCTGCTAACGGCTTCAGAAACTACAGTACTTATGGTATATTCAACCCCCTTAGCTTTGGCGCGGGAACAGTAATTTACGGAGGAAATAATATGAACGGGGACGGTTCGTGGCATATCATAGAAAAAGACATTAACTATATCCCGAAAGCACAGCAGGCGAAATATCTTTCCATAAAAAGTAAGGAGTGGAAATGCCGGTGTCCTGAAGAAGATTCTTTTTATAAAGAACAAGCCTTCGCTGCCTGGAAGGGCAATATCTGGTTTCAATTAAAGATCATTCCTTTAAAATTTATGAAACTGTGGGGACTTCCCGGTATCTTTGATTACCACTCCGGCCTTACCGAATATAAGAAAGGCATGCAGATGGGCATATTATTCGATTCCAATATCTGGCCGTGGTACGGAAAATACAAACATGGTTTTTATCTGGCCGTTTACTGGCTGTTTTTACTAATGATCATCGCGGGGTTTTATCTGAAAATAAAAGAAAAAAAAATCGATCTTTACGACCTGTCCGTCATATTGCTTTTCCTGATAATTACTTTTTTGTATAGTGTGCCATTTTACGGATTAAGCAGGTTTCATGTACCGGTCTTCGGGCTGATGGCAATATATTCATCATTCACCGTCAAATATTTTTATAAACGGTTTTGTAAAAGAGACCTGATAAAAACATTGTACAAATAACCTGCATATTATCTGTTCGCAAATTTTTTTGGTGCGATTTACAAACTTCGCACAACTGAATAAAACAGAAGCATAAGATCACTCCGGAGGAGTGAAATATTGGTAAAATAGTTTTAATAATAACAAACAGCGACTCCAGCGGAGTCGAACAAGGACAAGGTGTTAGAAAGAATTACAATCCGGTGGCTTCGGGAGCCTCAGCCACCGGATCGAGAGCCTCAGCCACCGGATCGAGAGCCTCAGCCACCGGATCGAGAGCCTCAGCCAC
>DAOOWO010000051.1:7186-10925 GCA_035371225.1 Bacteroidales bacterium
CGTCGGGAGCCTCAGCCACCGTAGGGAGCCTCAGCCACCTTAGGGGGCTTAGCAGCGTCCGCCACGGGCTATTAGTGGCAGCACGACTTGCAATAAGCGCTTTCAGCGCAAGCCAACGCTCTCCTGCGGAGCAGTCGTACCGCCATTCGCAAAAATGTACGCGTTGCGAACGCGCGATAGGGTGCGAAGTACCAAACTTCGCACAACTGAATTAAATTTTTGTAAGCTCGACAAGTAAAAGCGAACCTAATGGGAAGGTCCATTTTCGGGGTGGTACGGCTATGGAAATCTTCTCTGCGAATCTGTAGGAAAATATGGCAATATAGGGTGTGATAAAATGTGTGGTGGTTTTATAATCCAGTCTGAACATGGTGTCCATATGATCCACTATTTTGTTCAGCTTGTTTTTAATCGAAAAATAATTGAAATGAGTGATGTGCTGTTCTTCGTATTTCACATCTGAAATGATATTCAGCAATAGCTCTTGCAATGGCCAAATACTAACGTAATTGGGAGTTGTAACAATGAGCTTTCCGCCAGTCTTTAATTTTTTATATGCCAGCTTTATTAAATCTTCGATTTCAATAAAATTCAAATGCTCAACCACTTCAATGATCGTTATTAAATCGAAATGTTCATCAGGGATGGCGTTCACTTGTTTAAAGTTGTCGATCAGATAAAATTTTCTATAATCCGCACCATAGTTTTTATTTGCAAAGTCAATTTGTTCTTTTAAAATATCAATGCCAACCTGTTGTGGAATTTTCTTTTGAGATATCATGCTTAAAAAAGTCCCCGAAAAGCATCCGATATCAAGAATTGAATCCTGTGAGCCTTCAAAACAATCAATTACCCGTTTAAATTTTTTATTATGCCAAAAACTTCTCATTCCTTTTTGCTTTTGGGCAATCTCATCATAAAATCCAAGCGGGATTTCATTATAATCAAAAGTTGAATTTTTCTTTCTCATTTTTTTTGAACATTCAATAATTACGCTGTCAAACCTATAAGAATAAAAGGAAAGCCATGCAACCACCTGTGGCATGGAACCAAAAGTGACCTTTCACAAATTTATGAATTTTCATGTACTTTTCTTTTTACATATAAAAAAAACACTGCTCGAAATATTTTTGTATTTCTTCATTTTAAAAAGTTGTAAAAACTCGGGATAAGGATAAAAAGCTGGTAACAAAGTCTCTTCTACGCGGAAAAAAAGTTCTGTTGTTTTTTTCCAGTTGGCCACCCTGTAATGCTTTATATCATAAAAAACGGTATTTGCCCTTTCAGAACTGTGCGATCCAGGGATAAACATATTGATGAATTTTGTTTCGCCCTTTTTGATGAATGGGAACAACTTCAGAATAACATTAAAAACCCTCATATGAGTCGTAAACAGGATATTTGTGAAAAAATTCACCCAGGCCATGGCGGCTGTGGGCATGCCGATAATGAGTATGCCGTAAGGTTTGAGTATCCGCTTCATTTCAAGCAGGGCCTTCTGTTCATCATCCACATGCTCCAATACATGGGAAGAATACACCACATCAAAGGATTCATCAGCAAATGGGATATTTTCAGATACTCCTTTTACCACATTCAAATCGTTGCATTTTTCTTTATTGTAGCGGCCCACGCCGTGTTCGCCGGGCCGGGGGTCTATCCCGGCCCCCCTGCATTTTAATTCCGTCACAGCGCGTCGAAGCGCGTAGCCTGCACCACAACCCACGTCAATGAATTCAGAGCCGGCAGGTATAAACGCCTTCACCGCATCCCATTCAATATCCCTGATCTTTTTTTGATTTGCATCAGTTTTTTCCTTTGATAAAAAAGGAAAGTTATATAAACGCAGCAAGAACTTTTTAATCATGATAAACGATGTTTTTCAGGGAAAAAAATCATGTGAATTTTAGCTTTTGTCTGAGGGTGCAAAGGAGAATAAAAAATCGAAACTATTAAATTCCATGCATAAGGAAACCAGCGCCTTTTATGACCGTAATACCTTGCTATTCCGAAATAGCATTCACTTATTATTTTATTTTTAAGTTTTTTTGTGATTACCTTCCGGACATCTTTTTGTGCAAAAAACTTTCTTAATCCGTTAAGCCTAGGCCGGAAACAATTTTTTGAAATATCTATTGAATTTTCTTCATTAACATGGTACAAAACCGTATGCTCCGGAATTTGAAAAACAGGATGGTAAATCGAGATATTTGCCCATAATACCTGGTCTTCGACAATGACGATATCTTCTCTGAATTTTATCCGGGACAATATTTCTCTATGTATGCAAACCCGCGCAGGGATGATTGGAATTTCCATCAGGTAATCGAAAGAAGATCCTTCCATCAGGCATATTCCCTGTTTAACGACCTCATTGTTTTTCGATAGGAGTGCCTGAGTAAAGAACAGTGCTTCCGGCTCAGATTCCGCAAGGATCTTTTCATATAAAACACTAAGGTGGGAGGGAAGATACTCATCATCACTATCCAGGAAACATACATATTTTCCTTTTGCGTTTTTTATTCCATTGTTGCGGGCGGCGCTGCGTTCGGCATTTTCCTGCCGGATGTATCTGAACCTGTTATCCTCTGATATCCATTTTGCGACAAACTCTTTGGTGTTATCCGTTGATCCGTCATCAACAATGATACATTCCCAGTCGGTATATGTCTGCTCTTTCACAGATAGCAAGGCTTTGCCGAGTATGTGAGCCCGGTTGTAGGTGGGAATTATTACGGAAAAATAGGGCTTTATGGAATTGTTGTTCATTGGTGGTGTTGAAAATCTTTTTAAAAATATAAAAAAATCAGTTTGCAGAGAAGATTATTATGAGTGGCGCCGTCAATAAAAAGGCCCGTAACTCACCGTTTGGTATATGTGCCAGACTAAGGCAGCTATTAGTATTAAAAGTCCGATATGTTTGATTTTTTTTTGCAGGCGGTTGGCCCAAATAAATATCAGGCACAACAGCAGGGGAGTCAATGAAAATGTCAACCGAATCTGGTAATAACCCATACACAGGAAGAACAAAAAAACCATGGACATGGTAAACAAAATACCAGAGACCTTTTTTTTGCTGTCTTCGTTTTTGTTCTGCTGGCACATCAGTCGTTCGGCAAAAAATAATGCCAGGAAAAGCACCAGGAAAAAAGCCAGGCCACTGAAGGTGCGGATAAAGAGATACAGGTTGCACAGTGCGGTTTTCAGGAAAAATAAGGGGGAAACCTTAAGCGAATCGATAATCCATACAAATTGCCGGTATTGGTCTGCTTCGTGGTTGTAATAGGTCACCCCATTGAGTTTCAATATCAGCATCCACAGCAGGGTGGGTGTTACAAAAATGACAGAGATCAGTGCTATTTTCAAAAGATTGTTTATTCCCCTGTACTTTTTGTTTACCATAAAAGCTGCATAGAGCAAGCATGGCAGGCACAGCAAGAAACTTCCATAGGCCAGTGTCAGGATTCCCAACATAAAACTGATGCCGGACAGCCGTAATAACGAATGGTTTCTTTGAGGCAGTTTTATTATCAGGAAAAGACAAAGTAATGGAGCTAAGTACATGACAAAACTTTTATGCAAATTTCAAAATTGTTGATATCAAAGGGGTTAAGCAGTGCATTTGCTATAAAAGTAAGTCCATATTTAAAAAAGCTACACGCTTTGCGTCCATGTTTTTTTATCTTGATCGGCTTTATGTGATCATTCCGATAGATTCCGACACGATAAGCCCAAACAA
>DAOOWO010000052.1:0-10835 GCA_035371225.1 Bacteroidales bacterium
CTGCTGGTGGCCAGCGAAAAGCGCAGCATCTGTGTGCCGTTGTTCATTGTTTTTACTTCAGGATCCATACCTGCAAATCCGCTTAATTCTACTTTGTTGATTGATTTTTCCATGATTATTTTGTTTTTAAAGGTTTTACATTCAATATCTTATGCTGCTTTTTCAATAGTTGGTTTTTTAACATTTTCTATTGCCTCAAACGACAGTGCGGTAATTTCTGTTATTTGCTGTTTTACTCCGTTTTTACCAGTAAAGGGCCTGTACACGATTTTGCCACTGAGTTTTACAAAGGTTCCTTTTTTGATTTTGTCGGAGGCCAGCTCGGCTACTTTTCCCCACATCACGATGTTGTGCCAGGTGGTGTCGCGCACCCATTCTTCCTTGCTGTTTTTGTAACTGCTGCTGGTGGCCAGCGAAAAGCGCAGCATCTGTGTGCCGTTGTTCATTGTTTTTACTTCAGGATCCATACCTGCAAATCCGCTTAATTCTACTTTGTTGATTGATTTTTCCATGATTATTTTGTTTTTAAAGGTTTTACATTCAATATCTTATGCTGCTTTTTCAATAGTTGGTTTTTTAACATTTTCTATTGCCTCAAACGACAGTGCGGTAATTTCTGTTATTTGCTGTTTTACTCCGTTTTTACCGGTATAGGGCCTGTACACGATTTTGCCACTGAGTTTTACAAAAGTTCCTTTTTTGATTTTGTCGGAAGCCAGTTCGGCAACTTTTCCCCACATCACGATGTTGTGCCAGGTGGTGTCGCGCACCCATTCTTCATTGCTGTTCTTGTAATTACTGCTGGTGGCCAGCGAAAAGCGCAGCATCTGTGTACCGTTGTTCATTGTTTTTACTTCGGGATCCATACCTGCAAACCCGCTTAATTCTACTTTGTTGATTGATTTTTCCATGATTATTTGTATTTTTTGGTTAAATATTTTCGTTGTGAAAAATTGACGGTGCAAAGTAACAACCACCCCAAAAACTTATTCGGTTAATAAATATTTGTATTCGGATATAGTCGTTTGTAATCGTTTGTAAACGGATAAAATATTTATTATATTTGTGATTTTAAATCAAAATATTCTTCATGAAGGCCCTGTCCATGGATATTCTAAGATGCCCGGTGTGTCATACTCAGTTAAGGCTGACAAAGACTCATGATTCCCTACCCACTGATGAAAGTATTTTATCTTGCGAACATTGCAACAAATCATTTATAAATGAAAATAAGGTTATTGATTTTCTTAGCGAAGAAGACACGGTTTGTTTCAGCAAACGATTTGCGATTTTTCGAACTTTTTACAATAAGTTTTACACCCCATTGACAAACTTGATGTTTATCCCCTGTGGAGGAGTTAAGAAAGCACGGCAGGAAGTGCTTGGAGCTATTGAAATGTTCCCGGGAGCAAGTGTTCTTGAGACAGGAATAGGCCCGGGTGATAATATACGTATCCTGAACAGGTTGTTTCCCGGTTGCTCTTTTTATGGGATAGACATACAAAAGAGAATGCTGAAAAAATGTTCCAGAAATCTTTGCAAAAGCAAGTTGGATATTAGTCTTTATAACGCCACTGCCGAAAGACTGCCTTTTAATGACCACAGCTTTGATATCGTGTTTCACCTGGGAGCAATGAATCTTTTTAAAGACAAAAAAAGCGCCATTCAGGAAATGATAAGGGTAGTAAAACCTGCAAGCAAGATTGTCATTGCCGATGAAACACAGAAGGCGGTCCGCCTTTTTAAAATTTTTGTTGGGAATCAGCCGAAAGTTGTTCCTCCTGTTGATTTGGTGCCCAACGAGATGCAGGAAATCAAACTTTCAACAATTTGGAAGGGTTACGGATACCTGATAGAATTCAGAACACCCGGTGTGTGATTTAATAAAATATGAATTTCAAAAAAACAAATTTCAAAAATAAAAGATGAGCGAAAAAAAACACTGCCTCGAATGTGGCGAAGAATTCAACGGACGAATTGATAAAAAATTCTGTTCCGACATGTGTCGCAATGCATACAATAACAAGCTCAACAGCGACAACACCAACCTGGTCAGAAACATCAACAATATCCTGCGGAAAAACCGGCGGATATTGCAAGGCCTTAACAAAGCAGAAAAAACCAAAGTGCACAAGAAAAAACTGGTAGAAAAAGGTTTTGATTTTAACCATTTTACCAACATTTACCGCACTCAGAAAGGCAGCCAGTACTATTTCTGTTACGAACAGGGCTATCTCCCGCTCGACAATGATTTTTATTTTCTTGTGATAAATAAGCGAATAAATGAAGAGTAGAAAATTGCTGTCACTTTTTTACAAATAAATTACCTTTGCTTCAAATACCATCCTTTGTCCGAAAGCAAAAAAGACATAGCCGAAACCCCGTTGATGAAGCAACACAACGCCATCAAGGCCAAATACCCTGATGCGCTGCTATTGTTCCGTGTGGGCGACTTTTATGAAACCTTTGGCGAAGACGCTGTAAAAGCCTCAAACATATTGGGGATTGTACTTACCAAAAGAGCTAATGGCGTGGCCTCCCACATCGAACTGGCCGGCTTTCCGTATCATGCGCTGGACACATATCTGCCCAAACTCGTCAAGGCGGGCCTGCGTGTGGCTATATGCGACCAGCTTGAAGATCCAAAACTTACAAAAAAAATTGTCAAGCGCGGCATCACCGAAATCGTTACACCCGGCGTGGCATATAACGACAAGGTGTTGGAACACAAGGAAAATAATTTTTTAGCCGCTATTCATTCCGGTCCGCGTATCACGGGTATTTCTTTTCTGGATATTTCCACCGGGGAGTTTTATTTGGCCGAAGGCAGCAAAGAGTATATTGATAATCTGTTGCAAGGCTTTCATCCCAACGAAGTGGTGGTGCAAAAAAACAAACAACGCGAGTTTTCAGAGACCTACGGTGATAAATTTTATACTTCCACCTTTGAAGACTGGGTTTTTACACCCGATTTTGCCAATGACATTCTCCAAAATCATTTTCAGACTACCTCGCTTAAGGGTTTTGGTGTGGAAGACTTAGAATACGGAATTATTGCAGCCGGGGCAGCCTTGCATTACCTGGCCGAAACACAGCACGACAAAATCAGCCACATCTCAAAAATAAACCGTATTGAAGAAGAACATTACGTGTGGATCGACAAGTTTTCGGTTCGCAATCTGGAACTGCTGCATTCTTCAAATGAACGGGCGCTGACACTGATTGATGTTGTCGACCAGACACTCACCCCCATGGGCAGCCGCATGTTGAAACGCTGGATGGTCATGCCATTAAAGGATAAACAACTGATAGACGAACGGCTCGATATCGTGGGTTATTTTCTCAAAGAAAGTATATTCACTGAAGAACTTCGCAAAAATGTAAAAAACATCGGCGATCTGGAACGCCTTATATCAAAGGTAGCCATCGGAAAAATCAATCCCCGCGAGATCATCCAGATAAAAAGAGCATTGCTTGCAGTTGAATCTATAAAAAACAGTTTTGAAAAGGCCGCCGATGCGGCCCTGCAAAAGATCGGAGAACAACTGAATAGCTGTAAGCTGATCCGCGACCGTATTGAACATGATATGCTGCCCGATCCTCCCGCCCTGGCTAACAAAGGAAATGTGATAGCCAAAGGCGTTTCTGACGAACTCGACGAATTACGAAACCTTGCTTATTCCGGCAAAGATTACCTGTTACAGATACAACAGCGCGAAAGCGAAAAAACGGGCATCCCTTCGCTGAAAATAGCTTTCAATAATGTTTTTGGCTATTATATCGAAGTTACAAATACCCACAAAAACAAAGTCCCTGCCGAATGGACACGCAAACAAACCCTGGCCAACTGCGAACGGTATATTACTGAGGAGTTAAAAGAATACGAAGAAAAGATTCTGGGAGCCGAAGAAAAAATCCTGACCTTGGAAGCCCGGCTTTATAATGATCTTATAGTTGCTCTATTTGATTATATTAAACCCATACAACTCAACTCCTCCCTGATTTCGCGGGTCGACTGCCTGTTATCCTTTGCTGCGGTGGCCTTACGCAACAACTACGTACGCCCCGAAATTAATGACACTTTTGTTATTGATATTAAAAGCGGAAGGCACCCGGTCATTGAGCAAAACCTTCCAGCGGGAGAAAAATTCATTGTCAACGATATTTATCTGGACAACAACAATCAACAAATTATTATCATAACCGGGCCCAACATGTCGGGAAAATCAGCCCTTCTAAGGCAAACTGCATTGATCGTGCTGATGGCGCAAACAGGATGTTTTGTCCCCGCCGATGAGGCTAAAATAGGACTGGTAGATAAAATTTTTACCCGTGTAGGTGCATCCGACAATATTTCATCGGGCGAGTCCACTTTTATGGTCGAAATGAACGAAACGGCAAGCATTTTAAATAATATTTCTTCGAGAAGCCTTATTTTATTGGACGAGATAGGCCGCGGCACCAGCACCTACGACGGTATTTCCATTGCATGGGCCATAGCCGAATACCTCCACGAAAACAAAGTGTTTAAACCCAAGGTTTTGTTTGCCACCCATTATCACGAGCTAAACGAGATGGCTAAAACAATGCAGGGAATTAAAAACTACCATGTGAGCGTGAAAGAGATTAATAATAAAATCATTTTTTTACGCAAACTGATACAAGGAGGTACCGAACATAGTTTTGGAATACATGTGGCGAAAATGGCCGGCATTCCGCAGATTGTGGTTGACCGTGCCAACGAAATTTTGCACCGGCTGGAGAAAAATCATAGCGGCGAAGAAATATCCTCCAAAGGTAAAAAAACACAAAAGCTGGCGGAAGACCAATTTCAGCTTAGCTTTATCCAGCTCAACGATCCCTTACTGGAACAAATCAAAGACGACATCCTGAACACCGACATCAACACCCTCACGCCCGTGGAGGCACTGATGAAGCTTAACGAAATTAAAAACCTGCTGAACCGAAAGTAATCTGCTTACGAAGTTATTCTATTTGTTTTAATTTTTTTGTATTAAGATAAAAATAAATTATCCTGAAAAAGGCAGCACTTTAACTGTGCTTCTGGTTAAGAAAAAAGGCTTGCTATATTTTGCAAGCCCTTGGTTAACAAGTGGGATGTGCAGGATTTGAACCTGTGACCTCATGCGTGTGAAGCATGCGCTCTGAACCAACTGAGCTAACATCCCTCGAAAAAAAAAGAAGTCGGTGACTTCTTTGTGGGAACAACAGGATTCGAACCTGTGACCCCCTGCTTGTAAGGCAGGTGCTCTGAACCAGCTGAGCTATGCTCCCAAAAAATTCGCTCACCCGTGACCCTCCCGACGTGTTGCCGGGATGCTCTGAACCAGTTGAGCTATGCTCCCTTTTGTAATTAGGAGTGCAAATATACATGATTTTTTAAAACAAAAATTTTTTTTTGCTCTTTCTATCAGAAAAAAACTTAACAAAAAAATAGTATTCTCAACTATTTTCTTCTGCAAATCAATCATAATTATTTATAAACAAATGATTTTCAGGAATAAAGAGAACAACCACAGGAAAATAGTCCCCAAAGATAAATTCGTTACTGGACTATCCGCCAGCCGATAGATGTACATGCAATCGATATTATTTTTTTATTTCAGTAATCTCTAAAAATTATTTTGCTCGTTTTATTATTGCCTTTCAAAAACTTATCTACCTTTGCACCAAATCTTAAAAAAAAATATTTATTTAACACGCTGTTTTACAACACACTATGAAAAGAAAACTTTTAATTCGGGATTTAACTTTACGTGATGGTCAGCAATCTTTATTTGCAACCCGTATGAACCAGAATCAGGTTGACAAAGTAATCCCTCTGTATAAAGAAGCCAATTTTTACGCTATGGAAGTGTGGGGTGGCGCTGTTCCTGATTCGATAATGCGTTACCTGGGCGAAAATCCTTGGGATAGATTGGAAAAAATAAAAGCAGCGATAGGCGATTCCTGTAAACTCACTGCGCTCTCAAGAGGAAGGAACCTTTTTGGATACAATCCTTATCCCGAAGAAGTTATCGAAGGTTTTTGCCGTTATGCCATCCAGTCGGGCATCGGTATCATGCGTATTTTCGATGCATTGAACGACGTGGACAATATTAAAACAAGCATAAAATATGTAAAAGAAAATGGTGGAATAGCTGATGCCACGGTTTGTTATACGGTTGACCCTCATTTTAGCTCCAAAGACCGTATTAAAGCGTTGTTGCGCGCCAAGCTGCTTCCCAACAATATCTTTACCGATGAATATTTTTTAAATAAAGCACTGGAAATGGAAGCCCTGGGGGCCGACATGATCTCTGTGAAAGATATGGCAGGGCTCATTCCTCCTGCCAGATCGGGCGAACTCATTAAACTGTTAAAACAACGTCTGAAAATTCCTGTAGATTTTCATACACACTGCACACCGGGTTACGGACTGGCATCCTCGCTGATGGCGATAATTAATGGTGTTGATATTCTTGACACATCCATCATGCCTTTTGCCGGTGGCCCTGCAGCGCCTGCCTATGAACTTATCCAGATTTTCTGCAACAAATTAGACATCGAAACCGGTGTAAACCAGGAAGTTGTCGTTAAGATTAACAATATTCTCCGCGACATACGCACCGAAATGGCTGATGTGGACAGTTATAAATTGTTTCCCCGCGAATTTGATATAACCCGCGACAAGTTGCCACAGGATATTGACGATCTCTTTGAACTGGCTATCGCCTATGCAAAAAGCAATAAAGAAGAAGAGCTACTGGACTGCTGCCATAAAATTGAACGGTATTTCAAGTTTCCCGAGCCTAATGAAAATGTCAAGTTTGCCGAAATACCGGGAGGTATGTACACCAATATGCTTGCCCAGCTAAAAACATTGAAACTTGAAAAGCTGTTGCCCCGCACCCTGGAAATCATTCCAACGGTACGCATGGCATCCGGCTGCCCCCCGTTGGTTACACCTACCAGTCAGATCGTTGGCGTTCAGGCCGTTAATTGCATAATAGATGAAAACAAAGGTCAGCCCTTTTATACTACTAAATCCATACAGTTTGTCAATCTTGTAAAAGGTCAGTACGGACACACGCCCATTCCTGTTGATCCTGAATTTCGTTATAAAATTGCCGGTGTAAAGGAAGAGACACCCTATGATACAAGAAATTACAAAAAACAAGACAATCCGGTATTCCCGGAATACGGCGATGTAAAACTTGCCGACAACCCCAAAGACGAATTGCTTTTGGAGTTATTTCCTGCCGTAGCTACTGATTTTCTGAAAAACCAGGTAATCAATAAGTATCTTTCAGAAATTCACCGAGTTGAAGAAGAAAAACACCAGAAACACCTGAAAGAAAAACAAGCTTACGAAAACCTTAGTCCCGAAGAAAAAGAAAAAAGGCTGCTGGATGGTCTCACAAAATTCTGATTAGACTTTTTCTTCTAAAATTTCAATGGAATTAATCTTGTCGCCCTGACGGATGGCATCAATCACTTCCAGACCTTCAATAACCTTTCCAAAACAGGTATGTTTGCGGTCGAGGTGTGCGGTATTGTTCCTGCTATGGCATATAAAAAACTGTGAACCGCCCGTATCGCGCCCGGCATGAGCCATCGAAAGCACTCCTCTGTCGTGGTACTGGTTCCCGCCATCGGTTTCGCATTTAATTGAATATCCGGGGCCACCAACACCAGTGCCGTAAGGACATCCGCCCTGTATCACAAAATCGGGAATCACACGATGAAAGGTCAACCCGTTATAAAACCCTTTTTTGGCAAGGTCAACAAAATTCTTAACCGTGTTTGGGGCATCTTTTTCATAAAAGGTAACTGTCATGTCGCCTTTTACAGTTTTGATAATTGCTTTTAACATTTTTTTTGTTTTAAATTAATGTAATTTGTTTCTGCGCTATCGGCGGGAAAGATTACTTTTTTTCTACCGCTGATCACGCGGATTTTAGCTTATCTTTTTATTCATAATTCAAATCCTATCATTTTTCCTTTTTTCATGATCAGTTCATCGTCAAAATATACATCCGGCTCATTAACCAGTCCGTCGAGATGGCTGCTCACCGAAATATTTCCACCCATACTGATGTTATTGCCAAAAGCCACGTGTATTGTGCCAAACACTTTTTCGTCTTCGAGTATCATCCCTGTCAGTTGTGCTTTATAATTGGTTCCTATACCAAATTCTGCAACGGCGCGGGCATCGCGGCCCACTTTGTCCAGCATTTCAGTTAGTCTAACGGACTCTTCGCCGCCAGTGATTTTTTCGGCATAGCCATCTACTACTTCTATGGTTATCGGGCTTTTTAACATGCCGATACCTGCCATTGATCCATCAATCACCACTTTGCCATTTGTTTTTCCCTCCCAGGGAGCCAGAAATACCTCGCCGGAGGGCAGGTTGCCACTTTCACCCTTATTGCGCATCACCCCCTTGCTGGGCAACACATTACGGCCTTCGACAGGCATAATAATATCGGTACCCTTCCCGGTTACCACCCTGATTTGTTTGATACCCGTCATTTTACCAACAACATAATCCGTGAGGTTAACGATTTTTTCGATATCTGCGTTCAGGCAACGAACCATGCAATCCACAGTGATTCCAGGCATTGTCCCTACCCTGACACCATGTTTGGAGGCCTCGCGACGGGCGTCGGTATGTGTAAGCGATTTCGCAGTAGGGCAAATAACGGCATCCACCGTCTTCATTAGGTCGGCAATCTGTTTGGGCGGTTCCTGTCCATTTATCTCACGCGATTTTATTTCCACCAGCAGCGACTCTTTACAGAGTTCTTTTCCGGCTTCGTGCAGGGCCAAGCCAATATCTCTTTTTATTTCATCGGTAATTACCAACAGGGTTTCTTCAACTTTCAGCCCCATGCAGTCACGCAACGCTATTAAAGCGGCTTTTTTCAATTCTGTATCCATAATTTTCTGTTTTCTGATATACAAATCTAATCACTCTGCCAAAAACTAAGACAAATTTTTTGCAGAATTTTCTGTTTTGTTTCGTTGTTCTGCGCCAATTTGCGTTCCCAGACTGCAGACTTCAGGAAGAGGTCTTTTTATTTCCCCAGGCCAGGAGTTGTAAATAGCTGATGTACATTGATTTAAGCAAATCTTTTTTCAACTTCTTCCCAGTTAACATATTTCCAAAATTCTGCCACATAATCGGGGCGGCGGTTTTGAAAATCGAGATAATAAGCATGTTCCCAGACATCGCAGGTCAAAAGGGGAATAAGCCCGTTGCGTAAGGGATTGCCGGCATTGCTTTCCTGCACAATATCCAGGCTGCCATCGGGAGTTTTTACCAGCCAGGCCCAACCCGAACCAAAAAGCGTTACACAGGCAGTGCTGAATTTTTCTTTAAACGCCTCCAGAGAGCCAAATTTTTTATTGATCGCTTCAGCTAAAGCACCCTCAGGGCCAGCCTGGGTTTGAGGTGCCAGGCTGTTCCAGTAAAATGTATGATTCCACACCTGAGCACCATTATTGAAAATTCCACCCGTGGCTTTTTTGATGATGTCTTCGAGGGTGGCATTTTCAAACTCGGTGCCGGCAACCAACTTGTTCAGGTTGGTAACATATGCCTGGTGGTGCTTGCCATAATGAAACCCTATAGTTTTTTCAGAAATAAAAGGTTCCAGGGCATTAGCTTCATAAGGTAATTTGGGTAATTCAAACATAGTTTTTTATTTTAGGTTATTATTTTCTATACATATCGGCCATCAACAAAGATAATTAATTTTCAGGAAAGTTTTATCGCTTATTTTTTTTCATTTTGTATCTTTGATAAAAACATTTATGCCAAGGATTATTTCATTTTCTTTTGCTAACCAGGATTTATTCAAACAGGCATTTGCCATACGTCAGGCGGTATTTGTCGCTGAGCAGGGCGTACCGGCAGCACTCGAATATGACGAACACGAACCTGAAGCTACCCATTACCTGCTTTATGAGGATGAAACACCTATTGGTGCTGCCCGCTGGCGCAAAACAGATCACGGAATTAAATTGGAGCGGTTTGCTGTTTTGCCCGAATACCGTAACAAAGGATTGGGGGAAGCATTGGTGAAAAAAGTTCTTGGAGATGTTATTCCTTTGGAACAGCCGGTTTACCTGCACTCGCAGTTAAAAGCCTGTACCTTGTATGAACGTCATGGCTTTATTATCTCCGGCGGAATATTTTATGAGGCCGGAATGGCGCATTATAAGATGGTGCTGAAAAAATAACAATTATTAAAATGCCCGAACTGGCCGCACATAGTTTTGGGTATGTCTGTCAACTTGCGCCTGAGAACCATTAGAAAAATTTTGTTCCCACGCCCCCATACCATTATTTGATGAACTCCAGTACCTGAAAGTATTAAATCCGCCAATCAAGGCACTGTTAATATAAAGCTTGTTTAATTCATCCTTGCTGGGCAAAAACCAATCGTTATAACCGCCTGACACAAAATCGCTACAGAGTCTTGCAGCCATTTCGGCTGAAGCACAGGGCTGCGAAACAACAGTTGTAGTATTTGTGGCTCCAGTACCTATTGCCGTACCGGTGGTTTCCCCATATATCGGGCATCCCCACCAGGTTGGCGCACTTTGGTCGCTTGGAGCGGCTATTAAACCATGTGTTTCTCCTGCCATATATCCTGGATCGCCGGCTTGCAATATATAAGCTATTATGCCTCCTTGATAGCTATCGCCTATGTTAAGTATCTTTTGCCCATTTTTACTTAACCTTGGATTACTTTCTATTTTGCCATTTGAATTCACTGTTGTCCGGTAAAAGTTTAAAGGAAGCCGAAGCATAAGCCCGGCTTCCT
>DAOOWO010000053.1:0-10783 GCA_035371225.1 Bacteroidales bacterium
TATCCGGCAAAGGAAATTACAACTTTTTCAGGTCGTTTTCGGTTCTGTTTCGTTTATTCTCTGGATTTTCGGTAGTGCCCCTACGCATTATGACTTTAGTGGGGTTAGCAATAGTTTTGTTTGGTCTTGGCCTGATAATTTACTATTTATATGAGTTTTATATTTTAAAAGATTTTGTCGAGGGATGGACTACTATTGTTGTCCTGGTCATTTTTTTTGGAGGCATGACCACCATGTTGCTCGGACTGATAGGAGAATATATAGGCAGAATCTATCTCACGCTTAACAACAAGCCGCAATACCTGATCAAAAAGATCATTAACAGCACTGATGTTTAAACACCTTAAAACAGCTTTCTTCCAGAATCCGGGAAAAACTTTTTTTTTCTTCTCTTCCGTTGCCGTAATCATTATCCTGCTTTCAGTTAACATCCCTTTTTTCTGGGACAACATTACCATCAGTGAGTACATAAATTTTTACTTAAGCGATTCGTTCCGGCACATAATTCCACCTCTGAAAACCGATTTCGGGCCGTTAACCGTAAATGCGCTATACCTGGCAGCCTGTTGCGCCATCTTTGGAAAGTCGCTCCTGGTATGTCATCTGGCTATCATACCTTTTGTGATTGGCATTTTGCTTGAAATAAAAAAAATCTCGCTGCGATTTATCAAACCGGAGTTTCTTCCTATGATTTATTTGTTGTTGCTGTTTGACCCGGCCTTTATTACCCAGGTATTACTAATGGGTTATGATTTATTTCTGCTGTATTTTGTCCTGCTGGCAATAAGAAGCTTTCTGGAGAAAAAATACCTGCTCTATTCTTTGAGCCTGCTATTGTTGGCGGCAACCTCCTTCCGTGCCTTATTTTTTATCCCCGGGCTTGTGCTTATTCACTTCATGATTTTGATAATCTACGAAAAGACCCGTCCCCGGTTACAAGACGTACTGGGTTACCTGCCGGCCCTGATTTTTTTGATTTTGTGGAGCATCTTTCATTACATCAAAACCGGGTGGATAATTATCAATCCCGCCAATGTTGTACATATCAGCATGAATGGCGCCAATATGGTTTTCAGACAGTTTATTTATATCCTATGGAAAATTACCGACTCAGGAAAAATCCTGCCCTGGCTGTTCTGTATCCTGTGCTTCATGTTGTACCGCATAAAAACACGCACCCGAAACCTCAACCTGCTTTTATGGTTGCTGCTCCTGCCTTTAATTATCAACGGACTAATTATGATTTTTCTCTCCAACCCTGTAGGACATAAGTATTTTCTGCAGACTTTTGTTTTTTTGAATATCCTAACGGTTTATTTCCTCCAGCAAATCCTTTCAAAAAAAATCCGCCTTGGCATTTTCCTGCTCATCCTGGTGTGTTCTATCGCGGGCAACTACATTTATTATCCCCAAAAATATGGCAATGCCTGGGAAACATCATTAAAAGTGTTGCCTTACTTTTCGCTTGAGAAAGACCTGGCGGCCTTTGTAAAACATCAGGGCATTGATCCCGGAGATGTTTATTCGTATTATCCCATAACCAATAACCATAAACTATCGTATTTGCACGAAGATTTTGCCTATGCCGATGCAAACCATGCCGACATGGATACTTGCAGGTACTTTGTAGTATCCAATGTATATAACATCAAAAACCCCGGCAACGTTTATGCTGCCGCCCAAAAATGGATACTGCTGCAACACTTTTCTAAAGGGCAGGTTTATCTGACACTTTATAAAAATCCGGCCCGCTGATGTTCTCGAATAATTTGTATTTTTGCCCATAGTTTACCCCAATAATGAAAAAAGGATACCTTGTTTTACTGTCAATACTTAGCGGATTACTGCTTTCACTGGCATGGCCGGCCAGGGGATTTCCCTTTTTGCTCTTTATCGCCTTTGTTCCGCTGCTATATATAGAAGATTTTATTGCCAAAAACAGGCATAATTTCATCAAATCCAGTGTATTTTTTTACGCTTATATCGCTTTTTTTATCTGGAACGCCCTTACCACATGGTGGATATATTATTCCACCACTTTTGGTGTTTCTATGGCCGTAGTACTCAATTCATTGTTTATGGCGGTCACTTTTTTGATATATCACCTCATCAGGCGAACTGTTTTTAAATCGCGGGGCGGATACTATATTTTGATTCTACTATGGATAAGCTTTGAATTTCTGCATCTAGACTGGGATCTCACCTGGTCGTGGCTCAACCTGGGCAACGGTTTTGCCAATTACCCGAAATTTGTCCAGTGGTACGAATTTACCGGTGTTTTTGGCGGAGATATCTGGATTTTGCTCTTTAACATTGTCTTCTACAAGTTGCTAACGAGCATCCTTGGCCGGTTCAAATCACGAAAAGATGTTTATCTGTACAGCACATCCTCGGTATTGCTGATGGCCATCCCTATAGCCCTGTCGGTAACTATGTATTATTCCTATTCCGAGAAAGAAGCACCTTACAACTGTGTGGTTGTGCAACCCAATATTGATCCTTATGGAAAATTTACCTCAATAACAATAGAGGAACAACTCAACAACATTCTTGGCCTTGCAAAACAAAAAGTTGATGACAATACCGATTTTTTGGTTTGTCCCGAAACGGCACTGCCTGAATACATCAATGAGGACGAGATAGAAGAATCGGCCAGCATCGACAGTCTGAAAAGCCTGATAAACAAACATCCAAAACTAAAAATTGTCATCGGCATATCTTCTTTCAAGATTTTTAAAGAAGGTGAAAAACTTTCGCGTACAGCCCGTTATTCAGAACGCGGAAAGTATTATTACGACGTATGCAACACTGCATTATATTTAGACTCAGCTTTTGTACCTCAGCTTTATCACAAATCCAAGCTGGTACCTGGGGTAGAAATGATGCCTTTTCCGAAACTGCTGAAACCCCTTGAAAAATTCGCCATCGACCTGGGCGGTATGACCGGAAGCAATGGCACACAGGAAGAACGTACGGCTTTTGGGGCCGAAAACAGTCCCTGTAAAGTGGCTCCGGTAATATGTTACGAGTCGATATACGGCGATTTTGTTACAGGGTACATTCGTAACGGGGCCAACCTCATTTTCATCATCACCAATGATGGCTGGTGGGAAAATACCGCCGGCCACAGGCAACATTTTCAATATGCCCGGCTGCGGGCAATTGAAACACGCCGAAGCATTGCACGGGCAGCCAATACAGGTATCTCGGCCTATATCAACCAAAAAGGAGATGTCTTCATGCCTACTGCCTATTGGGCCCCCGGGGTGATGACTATGGCCATCAACGCGAATACCCGTATGACTTTTTATGCCCGCAACGGCGACTATCTGGGAAAGATTGCCTTTTATATGTCGGCAGCGCTGATCGTCTTGTTTTTTGCCTCCATCCTACTTAACAAACGCAAAAAATTGAAGATAAAGAAAAAAAACAATCAGGGATGATGGTATTTTTCTTTGCGGATGATGGTAAACGCCCGGTATAACTGTTCAATAAAAATCAAACGTACCAGTTGATGCGGAAAAGTCATTTTTGAGAGCGACAACTGTGCATGAGCCATCTGTTTTATCTCTTCAGAAAAACCATAGGCACCCCCTACCACAAACGTCAGGTTTTTTATTCCTATACTGGTTTTGTGTTCTAAAAACTGTGCAAATTTTTCCGATGTATATTCTTTGCCAAACTCATCAAGCAGTACAATAAAATCTGATTTCACCAGGTATTTTTTTTGAATTTCAGATTCTTTTTGCTTGTACTGTTCTATGGAAAGATTTTTAATGTTTTTTATCTCCGGCGTGGCAACTATTTCAAAATTAACATAATGGACCACCCTTTTGCTATAGTCCTCCATCAATTCCCTTACCGGTACGACCTCTGTCTTTCCGGTTAAAAGCAACGTAATTTTCATGGCATAAATAATTGAGGGTAAAATTATACAATTATAAAATCAAAACCATTGATAAAAAGTTTATAACTTTGTTACGGTATTTTGCTGGTTTATTGTGGCTTGGTTTTTGCAATAAATTTTAAAAAAATCATCATAATGAGACATTCCTTAATTATAGTATTTTTTTGTTTAATCACCAGTGGTGTTTTTGCCGGGCAAAAAATCTCTGCAGGAACAGGAGACACAACCCTGGTGATTGTTCAGGATGACATCACTTCGGCCGTGGCATCTGCTATCAATGCCGGTGATGCAAAAAAACTGGCTTCATATTTCAGCCCCAGCATCGACCTCACCTTGCCCGGCACCGAAGGCACCTACAGCAAATCGCAAGCCGAAATGATCATCAAGGATTTCTTCACCAAATACCCGCCGGTATCCTTTAAGATAAACCAGCAGGGCTCTTCAAACGAAGGCTCGCAGTTTGCCGTTGGCACCATGATTTCCAAGGCCGCTACTTTCAAAACATATTTTCTTATCAAAAAAAGGGATGGCTTTCCCCTGTTACACCAGTTACAGTTCGAGCAGGAATAATAGTTTTCCGGATAATTGCTTAATCTGCCCCAATTTTTTGTAATTTAGCACAAACGCTTAATTATAAAAAATGAATGACATTATAAATCTGATTGGGCAGGCTATTGCTGAAGATATTGGTGATGGCGACCACACTTCTCTAGCCACCATTCCCGAAGAGGCCACGGGAAAAATGAAACTGTTGGCCAAGGAAGACGGCATAGTGGCCGGAGTGGAAATTGCAAAACTGGTTTTTGAAAAAATAGATCCCGGCCTCTGCATCGAAGTGCTGATAACTGATGGCAAGCCGATAAAAAAGGGTGATCTTATATTTTTTGTTACAGGGCGTTGTCGTTCGATGCTTATTGCAGAACGCACCGTGCTCAACTTTATGCAGCGCCTTAGTGGCATTGCCACCTCCACCAAAGACTACGTCAGGCAGCTCGAAGGCACCAGGGCGAGGCTGCTCGACACCCGTAAGACGACTCCCAACATGCGAATTTTTGAAAAAATGGCGGTGGTGCTGGGAGGCGGCATGAACCATCGCATGGGGCTGTACGATATGGTAATGATAAAAGACAACCACGTAGATTTTGCCGGAGGCATCCGTCAGGCCATAGAAGCGGAACATGCTTATCTGGCCCGCCTCGGAAAAAAACTTAAAATAGAAATTGAAGTACGCAACTTTGACGAACTGGACCAGGTGATAAAGGCAGGCGGGGTTGACCGCGTGATGCTTGACAATTTCACTCCTGCCGACTTACAAAAAGCTGTAGAAATTATCGGCAGAAAATTTGAAACCGAAGCTTCGGGAGGCATAAAACTGGAGAATATTCGCGAGTACGCGCTCACCGGAGTGGATTTTATCTCCGTGGGTGCCATCACGCATCATATAAAAAGTCTTGATCTCAGCCTTAAAGCTGTTAAATGAAAAAAAACAACAAAATCCTGCAAAAGATCAAGTCCTCACGGGCGTTCAGAATCTTCAGGCTCATAACAAAAAAAATAACCCTGCCTGGCTTTGATGATATGCCCCTGTATGATGTAGTGGTTTTTTTCGTCAACGGCCTGACTGACGGGGCTATCACCACACGGGCCAGTTCAATTGCTTATAAATTCTTCATTGCCATGTTTCCGGCTATCATTTTTTTGTTTACACTGATTCCCTATATTCCCATTGCTAACTTCCAGGATACCCTGCTGGACACCATTAAGTCCGCCCTACCCGAAAATGTCAACAGCATGATCAACGAAACCATCACCGATATCATTGCACGACAACATGGCGGGCTGCTTTCTCTCGGCTTCATCCTGGCACTGTATTTTTCATCCAATGGAATACTCGGCCTTATAACCGCTTTTAATGCCACGGCTCACCAGATTGAAACACGCAAATGGTGGCAACAGTATGCCGTTTCCATACTTTTGGTAATCATCCTGACGCTGATAGTTATCATCTCCATAGCTTTAATTATGCTTGGCACTACCGGAATTAACTATCTTATTTCAGCCCATCTCATTGAGGAAAGCATCCTGCTTTTCATTATCAGGTTCTCGAAATGGATAATTATTTTTCTAATGATTTTCTTTGTAGTTTCTTTTTTGTACTACCTTGGCCCGGTAAAAAGAAAAGAGTTTCGCTTTATTTCGGCAGGTAGCACACTGGCAACCCTACTATTTATTGTCACTACTATGGGTTTCAAGTTTTATGTGGAGAATTTTGGCAGTTACAATGCGGTTTATGGATCTATCGGGACCATTATTGTGATCCTGATGTGGCTGTATTTAAACTCTCTGGCGCTATTGGTAGGATTTGAATTAAACGCCAGCATTCTGGAAGCAAAAAAAAACAAAAACGTGATTGCTATCATCAACCGGAAAACAAAAAAACAAAAAAGTACAAAAACAAAAACCAAGGTATAATTTTGCAGAAGATCCGTGCGAGGATAATACCTTAATCATGCCTATAGATTGACTCCACCTAGTGCAAAAACATAATAATCAACAACATTTCATTAAAAATAATCACTTCATCGTTTTCAAACCTTTCCTAAAAATGATTTTTCAACCCTTTCTGCAAGACAAAAAACCCTATTTGAAATTACTGTACTTTTTGCTGACAGTAATATGTTGTGTGTTTCTTATCAATATTTTCGGGATGGTGCTCGCTGTGCCGTTTTTTGGAAAATCTTTCATGGATTCCCTGTCGGTCTTGAACGATTATTCTGATTCGATAGTGATTGTAAAACTGAAATATCTGCAAGTGGTCAACCAGTTTGCTTTGTTCATTGTCCCGGTGCTAATATTCGCGTTGTTTGCAGACAATAGCGTGGCACGATATCTGAAACTGAACAGAAAAATAAAAGTCCTGCCGCTGCTATTTGCAGTATGTATTATTTTCGCAGGACTTCCTTTAATCAACTGGCTTTCAGAGATAAACAGAAACATGAGCCTTTCAGAAAGGTATTCGTGGCTGGAACAATGGATGCGGGATTCCGAAAACCAGGCATCTGACATCACCGATGCCTTTTTGAGGTCTGCAGGCTATGGCGACTTACTTATAAATTTTCTGGTGATAGCCATTTTACCAGCGCTGGGCGAAGAGTTTTTTTTCAGAGGAGTGCTGCAGCGGCTATTTTCAGAATGGTTTAAAAACGCCCATGCCGGCATCATAATTACCGCCCTGTTATTCAGCGCCTTTCATATGCAGTTTTTTGGTTTTTTGCCTCGTTTTCTGCTGGGGATGTTTTTAGGGTATTTATTTTACTGGTCGGGGACCTTATGGCTGCCCATCATCGTGCATTTTCTCAATAACGGCCTGGCAGTAGCAGTTGCTTTTCTGTCGGCCCGAGGCATTTTCGATATCAGCTACGAAACTTTTGGCAGTTCCAATAACTGGTACGTTATATTGGGCAGCGGGTTTGTCGTCAGCGTAATGATTGTACTTCTTAATAAAACAGGTCGGAGAAATTCCGTCGGGGAAATTCATGAAATTCCCCGACAATAACAATCCGCATAAAAATCTACAACACGTTTAGCAACTGTTCCCTGATTTTCTCCAGTTCATCTTTCATTTCTATGACAATTTTCTGAATGTCGGAGTCGTTGGCTTTTGACCCGAGGGTGTTGATCTCGCGGCCTATCTCCTGCGTAATAAAACCGAGTTTTCGGCCGTTGGATGCAGCTTCGCTGATGGTTTCAAAAAAATAGGTGCAATGTTTCTGCAAACGGACTTTTTCTTCGGTAAAATCTATCTTCTCCAGATAATAAATCAGCTCCTGCTCAAAACGGTTTTTATCAATTTTTTGTGTATCAAAAAACTCTGAAAGATTATTGCTAATACGCTGGCGTATCTGCTGTATGCGTTCTTTTTCGTAACGTTCTATTTTGGGGATGCCTTTTTCAATAATTGCAATATGTTGAAGAATATCTTTTTTCAGTACTTCTCCCTCTTTCCGGCGAAAAATATCCAGAGCCTGAACCGCATTTTCAAATTCCTTATTCAGCAGTATCCACTCTTCTTCTTTTAGTTCCTCTATGGGGTTTTTTACCACATCGGGCATGCGCAACAAAAGCGATATAACTTCCTGAGGCATTGGTAAGCCCAGGTCTTTGGACAATTGTCTTATTCCTTCGTGGTATTGAGCGGCCTGCGCAGTGTTCAGCGCAAATGCCCCCTGCGAAAGCAGTGGCTCAAGATTCACATAAAAATCTATTTTCCCGCGTTCCAGCTGTTTTGATAACAACGACCGGATATCGGCTTCCTTTTCGCGAAGTATGGCCGGCAGTTTTATATTCAGGTCAAGCTGTTTGCTGTTAACAGATTTTATTTCGATGGTTATTTTTTTTCCGGGCAATTCGCACACTGCCCTTCCAAAACCGGTCATTGATTTCATAAACTAAATTTTGGTCATGACAAATGTATAAAATTCCGACAATTATCAACTGGCTTCTAAAATAGTGCCTGAATAAAATATGTACACCATAAGGCAACGCGCACAATCATGCAAAAGAAAAACATCCTCTTATAAGAATCCACAAGCCGGAAGGTGCCTGTTTTTTTTCGGATTACTTTGGGGGTTACTTTTTGAGGGCTTTAGGATGCATCAGGTTTCAGTTAACAATTTTTATCATAAATTTGAGTTTTAAAAATATCCTTTATTTTTTTGATAAATTCGTTCTATCCTTAGGCCCTTAGCTTGAAAAAACCGCTTTACATATTTTTATTTTTTTTCCTGGCCGCTACAGAATTGTATGCACAGGATTTTTCGAATTTCAGGTTAAAATCCCTTACTGTCAATAACGACACCCTACTCATTGATTCACTCAGCCTGATACCCAAAAGTATTATAATAACCACGGCGGAAGGGCTACCTCTCGACACTTCAAAATATCAACTTGATTATGCCAAAGGAGTGCTTATCATCACCGATTCTATTTTTTTTGATAATGAACTGAAAAACAAAAACCTGCAAATAACTTACCGGGTATTTCCATTTTCTCTGGCGGCCACGCGCCGGCATAAGCAATCCAGTATCATCAACCTACCTGTCACCGAATTGGTAAACCCCTTTTTGTATAAATATGAAAACACAACAGAAGATATGTTCAAATGGGGGGCGCTGAACCGCAGTGGCAATATCTCGAGGGGAATATCTATGGGCAACAATCAGGACCTGGTGGTAAATTCCAGCCTGAACCTGCAACTCTCCGGCTATTTGTCGGACGACATCCAGGTGCTTGCCGCCATTACCGACAACAACATACCCATACAACCCGACGGTAACACACAACAATTGCAGGATTTCGACAAGGTTTTTATTCAATTGTTCAACAAAAACAACAAACTTATAGCCGGTGATTTTGAGACAGGTCCGCCGAAAAGTTATTTTATGAACTTTTACAAAAAAGCCCAGGGAGCCCTTATCGAATCAAACTTTCTGATTCCTTTAAAAAAACATCCCGAAGAGAAAATAAAACTAAAGCTTGAAGGCAGCGGGGCCTTATCGAAAGGAAGGTATGCGAGGAATGTAATCGCCGTGCTGGAGGGGAACCAGGGACCATACAAGCTCAGCGGACAGAACAACGAAAACTATATTATCATTCTTGCAGGAACAGAACGGGTGTATATTGACGGGGTGTTACTTACCCGCGGACAGGAAAACGATTATGTGATTGATTACAACCTCGGAGAAGTAACTTTTATGCCGAAAAACATCATTACCAAAGACAAACGTGTGGTGGTTGAATTTGAATATACCGACAGGTATTACGCGCGTACCCTTTTTCATGTGGGAGCCGGCATGGAGTATAAAAAAATGCAGGTCAGGTTTAACTTTTTTTCGGAACAGGACCTAAAAAACCAACCTATGCAACAGGAGCTTACCGACAGCGAAAAAATGCTGCTGGCCGCCATTGGCGACAGCGTACAGCTTGCTATAGTACCCAACATCGACAGTATAGAATTTTCCAGCACCTATGTGATGTATAAAATGATTGACACCACCGCTGCCTCTATTATTTATGATTCTGTGTTTGTCTACAGCACAAATCCTGACAGTGCCTTTTACCGGCTCGGCTTTGCCTTTGTGGGCAGTGGAAAAGGTAATTATGTGCTCACACAGAGTTCGGCCAATGGCAGAGTATTCAAATGGGTGGCTCCGCAAGGCGGGCAGCCCGGCGGAGATTACGAGCCGGTAACCCTGCTGGTAACACCCAAAAAGATTCAGATGTACACCCTGGCCTTTGACTATGGCATTGGAAAAACAACCAAAATCACTTCGGAAGTGGCCTTGAGCAATAACAATAAAAACTTGTTTTCGTCGCTCAACAAAAATGATGATGTTGGTTATGCCATCAGAGCCGCCGTGGCCAATACCGTACCTTTTGCAAAAAAAAACAGCAATGACTGGAAATTTATTGCCGACATCAGCAATGAATGGGTAAGCCGTTATTTCTCGCCCATCGAACAATACCGCCCGGTTGAATTCAGCCGGGACTGGAATATCAGCCAGGCCAGCCAGAGTAATGAAAACATAAGCTCCCTAAAGATAGGTATCGAGAACAAGAAAAACCAACATGCTTTTTATCAGGTAAAATATTATGTCCACGGCGACGCATACAACGGCCTGCAAAACCAGCTTGCCGTTGCACAGGATTACAAAAACTTTTTCCTGACTGTTAACGGCAGTTATTTAACCACCCGAACACCTGAGTATAAGACCGCATTTTTCAAACAAAAAGCACAATTGATAAAAAAGTTCAAATGGTTTTCTATCGGGCTGCGCGAAGAACAGGAGCACAACGTTTTCCGCCCGAATACCTCCG
>DAOOWO010000054.1:0-10733 GCA_035371225.1 Bacteroidales bacterium
CCCTACCCTATTGTTTTTTAAAAATGGCGCCGAAGTAGATAAAATAGTCGGAGCCGCTTCAAAGGCAAGTATTACAAGCAAGCTTAACAGCTTATTATAACTTTTTTGTCCAAAGGCAAACCATATGCCTGTTCCTATTGATCAAAAACTTGTACAATCATTTGGCAACCTTGAACTAATTGCCAAACAGGTTGTTGAAGGTTTTATTACCGGCCTGCATAAAAGTCCGTTTCATGGCTTTTCGGTGGAGTTTTCAGAACACCGCCCATACAACCAGGGAGAATCTATCCGCCATATTGACTGGAAGCTTTATGGCAGGTCGGATAAATTATACACCAAACGCTTTGAAGAAGAAACCAACCTCCGTTGCCAGATAATCATCGACAACTCTTCGTCGATGTATTACCCGGTATCAAAAGATATTTCAGTAAACAATCCCAATAAAATCATTTTTTCGATTTATGCAGCAGCCGCTTTGATATACCTTTTGCGCCTGCAACGCGACGCCGTCGGATTGAGTATATTTTCGGAAGAAGTAGAAGAGCATCTTTCAGCCCATTCCACCATAACGCATCAGAAAATAATATATCAAAGCCTCGAAAAAATGCTGCATGCCTTTCAGGAGGGTGTCAGTAAAAAAACTTTTGCAGCAGCAGCTTTGCACAACATCGCCGAAATAATACACAAACGTTCGCTTGTCGTTATTTTTAGTGATATGATGGAAAGCAATGCCGAAACAAATGACCTTTTTGCAGCATTACAACATCTGAAACATAACAAACATGAAATCATCCTGTTTCATGTTACCGATAAAAGCAAAGAACTTGACTTTAGTTTCGACAACAGACCATACCGATTTATAGATATGGAAAGCGCAGATGAAATCAAGCTAAACCCTTTAGAAATTAAGGCCAGTTATGTGGAAGCCATTAATAATTTTCGCAATGAATTGAAATTACGTTGCAGCCAATACCATATCGACCTTGTGGAAGCCGACATCAATGAAGGATTTCATCATGTATTGCTATCCTACCTTTTGAAAAGGAAACGTATGTTCTAATCCCGGAATTTTATAGCAAGATTAATAAATCATCACCCAATATCAGATTCAACAAAATGCTTTCAAGGGGTATTGATGGTTAGCTTTTACAACCAGTTAGGATCATTTACAGACTACTAATCAATGATTAGTTTGCCGGTAAAAAAATCCGTGTCCGTTTCAAAATAAACAAGATATAACCCTTCTTTCAAAAAAGAAAAGTCGAATACCTGTCGCTGCCCAACATTAATATCTTTTGAATAGCACAAAGCACCGGCGCTATTAAAAATTTTCACCTTCTTTATCGCCGCCACATCATGTTCAAGCCCGGGATTGAAGCAAACTTTGCCATTTGATGGATTGGGAAACAGGGTTACTTTATTTCCATGAATTTTATCACCAATGCCGGTAACAATAGTATTATCAACAGCAACAATATTGCCTGTAATAATTTCTTCGCTGACGGCATTTCTCACGTAGACGGCAATATGGCAATTATCCATTGCATATTGGCTTTGCGAGTTATCAAATACAAATTGTCGGGCAATCAACGTCCCTTCACTTGCCTGCAAACACAAGGTATCACCCCATTGTGAGCAAAGTGCTTCACGGAAAACATGATTATGCGCATAATCAACACCGCCGTTATACTGCTCGGCAATCAGGCTATCTTCAGTCAGCACCACAAACAAGGTGCAGCAAGTATTGACGGTATCGGTAAAATATATTTCCACCCCAATGTTCATCTGATACGTTGATTGATCATATACAGCGCTGATACCAATATTGACAGGGGATGGTTCGCTGAGAATGGTGCCGGCAAAAGACCGCCAGTTTTCTCTTGATTGTTCGCGCCGGGCAGGTTGCCATTGCCTTCGGTTAATAAAGGCTCCGGGAAAAAATCGCAAAGAATCGTGAACAAAGGGTATGGTAAAAAACTCGTTTACAAAGGTTCTTCGCAGATCGGGGCTGCCTGTATAAGGTACTGTAAGAAGCCCGTTCACATTGGAAGGATACATAGCCACCGGCACTATCCTCCCGGGGTTTTCCTGCAACATACTGTCGAGAAGGCAATGTCCCAAAGGGCAGTAGTAACAACGCACCGCTGTAAACTCCTCCAGCACGGCATTTTTATTATGTGGCAGGGTATCGGTTAATATTTGAGCCACCATTCGGGCGGGCAACATCCACAATAAAACAAACAGAGTGCCGATGAACAATAAAAAAGCACGACTATGCCACGCAATGCTTATCATGCTTTATTTTTTCAGTGTTAAGCAGTCTTTGTTGAATACAGCTCAATAATTTTCAGGATTACATCCACAGCTTTTTCCATCGATTCAACCGGCAGATATTCAAACTTTCCGTGAAAATTGTGGCCGCCGGCGAAAATATTCGGACAAGGCAGCCCCATATAAGAAAGACGGGCGCCATCAGTACCTCCCCTGATAGGAACCACCTTGGGTTTTACACCTGTTAATTCCATCGCTTTTTGCGCGGTTTCTACAATGTGAATTACAGGCAGTACCATTTCTTTCATATTGTAATACTGGTCTTTGATTTCCAGTTTCAATACTTCAGCCCCATAGCGGTTCTTCAGAAATTCGACACAATCGGCAAAAAGTTTTTTCTTTAATTCAAATTTTGCCTTGTCGTGATCACGGATGATATACTGCAACATTGCATTTTCAACGGTTCCTTCCATTTTCACTACATGAAAAAAACCATCATAGTCGGCAGTATGTTCGGGCCGCTGATTAGCAGGCAGCAAGGCATTAAATTCCATGGCCACCAGCATCGCATTAATCATTTTATCCTTGGCATATCCTGGATGAATATTTCGTCCCTGAATAAAAACCTTAGCTCCGGCGGCGTTAAAATTCTCATATTCCAGTTCCCCTATTCCGCCACCATCCAAAGTGTAGGCAAATTCTGCGTTGAATTTTTTCACATCAAAATGATCTACGCCGCGCCCTATCTCCTCATCAGGGGTAAACCCCACTTTGATTTCGCCATGTTTAATCTGGGGATTTTTGACTAAAAATTCAATGGCGGTCATAATTTCGGCTATGCCGGCTTTGTCGTCAGCGCCCAGCAAGGTATTTCCATCAGTGGTGATGATGGTTTTGCCAATATAATCACCAAGTTCAGGGAAGTCCTTAACTGACAGAACCAGGTTTTTTTCCTTATTGATGACGATATCTTCGCCGTTGTAATCATAAACAAAGTTCGGATTATCTACACTGCCGGGCATATCGGGACTGGTATCCATATGCGCGATAAACCCGATGACGGGAACTTTTTCATCGATATTTGACGGCAAGGTAGCCATTAGGTAGCACTTGTCGTCAAGCGAAATATCCTGAAGTCCCAGTTCTCCAAGTTCCTGCTTCAGTATTTTGGCCAGCTCGAATTGTTTTTCGGTACTGGGAGTGGTTTCTGAATTTTCGTTTGATTGCGTATCGATTTTTATATACCGTAAAAACCGTTCTAATACTTTTTCTTTCATATTTTTTTTGTTTATTTTTTTTACCACAGAGGTCACTGAGTTTTCCACAGAGGACACAGTGTTAGTAGCCGTGGATTAATCGTTTTATTCCATCCTTTAATTTTGCCACATTAAAATTTAACAACAAACCTATCCTACACCCTGAAAGTTTGAGATAGGTAAGTACCTGAGCAGTATGAACATCATTCACCTGATCTACAGATTTGATTTCAACCACAATTTTATTTTCGACAAGCAAGTCCAACCTATAACCACATTCTAAAACTACTTCTTCATAAATCAATGGCAATGGTTTTTCTTTCTCAACAAATAATCCCGCTTTATTTAATTCGTAAAACAGACATTCCTTATAAGAGGATTCAAGTAATCCGGGTCCCAGATTAGTATGAACTTTAAAGGCACAGTTCAATATCTTTTCAGTAATCATATTGTCTTCCATATCCCTCTGTATAACACTGTTTGTGCTCTGTGTTCGCTGTGGTTAGTAAAGGTCTGTATCAATCTTCCTTTTTGGCCCTGAATGATTCCCAAACAAAATAAGCTATCAGAGCCAGAAATGCTATCAGCGCCGTAAACTGAGCGCCCACACCGGTATCGTCGGCCCATACTTTAAGATTAACTGCGTTGGGGTTGTCGGTAAAGAAGATTATCAACGCACCAATAACTCCAAAAATTGCTGCGCCTGCAATAAACCCGGAAGATATCAAAATTCCTCTCTGAATACGTGCATTGGCAAGTTTTTCATCCTTTGTAGATTTTGTGAACCAGTGATTCAGCAAACCGCCCACCACCAGCGGAGTGTTTAACGGCAAAGGAATAAACATTCCCAGTGCAAAGGCTAGCGGGGAAACTTTCAGCCAGTTTACAATCAGTGAAATTATGGCGCCTACGCCCAAAAGCACCCAACTGACACCGGATCCGGACATCAATGGTTCGATAATAGCAGCCATAGCGTTGGCCTGGGGTGCCACCATGGGTTTTGTATGCTTTGCAGTTTCAACAAAACCATAAGCGTCATTAAGAATAAAAATCACAATGCCAACGGTTGCTGCAGAAAGCAGGGTTCCCAGAAATTTGAATGATTGCTGTTTGGCAGGAGTAGTACCCAGCCAATAACCCACTTTCAGGTCGGTGATAAAGCCTCCGGCCATGGATAAGGCAGTACAGACAATGCCTCCGATTACCAGTGAACTCACCATACCCTGCCAGCCTTTCAGGCCAACAGAAACCAGAATTACCGAGGACAAGATAAGAGTCATCAGTGTCATGCCGGAAACAGGGTTTGTTCCGACAATAGCAATGGCATTGGCAGCAACGGTCGTAAACAGGAAAGAAATGATTAATACCGTTAACAAGGCAACAACAGCTTGTAAAAGAGTAATCTTGACGCCAAACAGCAGGAATACAAAAACTGCGATAAGCGTTAACAGGATGAACAACATTACGAAAGACATTTTAAGGTCTTTCTGCGTACGTTCTACTTTTACCTCAGCGTGAGTTTTTTTTCCGATGCCGAATGCCAATTTAAACGCACTTCCAATCACTCCGGAGGATTTGATGATACCAATGATTCCAGCCATTGCAATCGCGCCGATTCCTATTGGGCGAACATAGGCTTTAAAAATATCTTCGGCTGTCAATGATTCAAAGGGATTGATTCCGCCTCCGCTTTGAGCTACCAGGGCGCCAATTTCGTTCACAAGCGGGATAAGCACAAACCACGACAACAGGGATCCCATAGTTATGATAAGGGCGTAACGCAATCCGATGAGGTATCCGAAACTAAAGATAAGGGCGCTGACATTAAATTTAAAAACCATTTTTACTTTGGTTGCAAGCGTTTCTCCGATAGGGATAATGCGGCTTGTGAACTCATCGCTCCAGAGCCTGAGAGCCGAAAAACAAAAATCAAACACCCCTCCTATCAGGCCGCTAAGGATCAACAGTTTTGCTTGTTTGCCGCCTTTTTCGCCTGTCATAAGGATTTCAGTGGTAGCGGTAGCTTCAGGAAAAGGAAGTTTTCCATGCATATCTTTCACAAAATACTTGCGGAAAGGGATTAAAAAAAGTATCCCAAGAAAACCGCCAAGCAGTGAGGAGAAAAATATCTGCCAGAAATTTACCTGGATTTCAGGGTATTTTGCCTGCAGAATATAAAGGCCGGGGATGGTAAATACTGCTCCCGCGACAATAACACCTGAACTGGCGCCAATAGATTGAATAATCACATTTTGGCCCAGGGCATCTTTTCTTTTTGCAGCCGCCGATGCACCAACGGCAATGATAGAAATTGGGATGGCCGCTTCAAAAACCTGACCGATTTTCAATCCGGAATAAGCCGCTGCTGCAGAAAAAATAACAGCCATAAGCAATCCCATGAATATTGACCACCAGGTGACTTCCGGAAAATTCATTTTAGGCGACATTACCGGCTGATATTCTTCGCCTGGCTTAAGTTCGCGGTATGCATTTTCGGGTAAACTTTTTTTTGCTTGTTCTTCTTGAGACATAAATCCTCCTTTAAATATTATTATTTGGGGTTTTCTTTTGAGTGAGTAAAAATATAAAAACTATCATAAAAACAATGAATATCACAGAAATTATTACACTATTGAAACTCTTATGTGTTTTTTCCTCACCGGCATTATTGAAAAATTTTTCTCCTAACCCAGCATAAAGGGCATTTGCCTGATGTCCACTTATATGCAAGTTGAATGTACTGGCTCCATTTTTTATTGAGTCGGCAAGAATTTGATATAATTCATTATAATAAAGTCCTTTAGCAGAATCGTTAAGGTTAAAATAGGTTTCGGAAAGATACTCATAGTTTTCTAACATCTCAGGCCAGGCTTCAATTTCTAAAGCATATTCCAGGCTATTCAGAAAAAAGCCTTTTGCCTGTTCAAACTCCTCTGCCTTAAAATGTATTTTCCCCTGATTAGTCAGGTCAATAGAAATCTTTTTATTATTGCCGAGTTCCGAATCCAGCAACACCGCCCGAAAAAGGTAATCGTTGGCCCTGGAAGTTTCTCCGATAGCTTCATAAATAATTCCTAAAAGATTATATGCAGATGCTATTCCCTGTTTATTATGCAGCTTCTCATTTAACTTTAACGCTTGAATGGTATACTGATAAGATGCCCAATAATTACCTTCCACGTAGAAAACTTTCGCAATATCATGATAAAGTTGTGCCATCCGGTACTCATTACCTGTTTTCTCATACAACACCTTAGCCGTTTCATAACAAACCATACTTTGTTTGTTCAAGTCAATCTCCTGAAACACAGACCCAATATTATGAAGACTTTCTCCTATCCCATCAGGATTATTGAACTCAACTTCTATTTCCAATGACTTTTTATAATAAAATATTGCTTTATCATACCAGCCTTTCAAATGATATATTTTTCCAATATTATGATAAGTCTTTCCTGAATTCACCTTGTCATTTATTTGCAAATCAATTTCAAGACTATGATTGTAATAATATAAAGCCGAATCATAACTACCCCAATCATTATAAACAATTCCAATATTGTTGAAGCAACCTGATATCCCCTTTTTATACGAGAGTTTTGTATATATTTTTAAAGCCTTATGATAATTCTCAAGTGCCTCCTCGAATTCACCGGTGAAATAACAAATGATCCCTATATTTTTCAACGCCAGCGCCATATTTAGTGAATCATACCGTTTTGAGGATAACTTATAAGCCAGGAGTGCACACCGCATGGCATCGTCGGTATTGTAGCTCCATAGCTGGCTTGTAAGTTGCTGAAGAGATTCAATCTGTGTTTTTCCGGTCGTCTTGGTAAGTTCACGTTTTAAGCTGTCTGCAATTATTTTATCAGCGTAGGCATTTTCGCGCGACAAGGCGATAATGCCCAATAAAATAACCAGAATAAAACCATATGATATTCTTACGTAATGCATACTCTTTTAAAAGTTCAAAATTAAAAAAAATGTTTTAAATAATAACTCATTTTCAAATATTACACCTGTAAGAATAAATACCGTGTTCATAATATTGTCCATATTGGAAATGAAAGGAATGGGGGGCTTTTTCTCAATTTTTAGTACTTTTGAACCAATTTTCCGTCTATAAAATGCAGGCAATAAAAAAAATTCTTATCATCCGGTTCAGCTCTATTGGGGATATTGTACTCACAAGTCCCATCGTGCGCTGCCTGAAAAAGCAACTACCGGATGCGGAAATCCATTTTTTGGTAAAAAAACAATATGCTATTCTGCTTAACAATAATCCTTTTGTTGCAAAAATCCACATTCTTGAACGTAATGCCAAGGAAATAATTCCTGCCCTGAAAAAAGAAAAATTCGATTTTGTGGTTGATCTGCAAAAAAATCGCCGTTCCCTGTTTGTAAGAACATGTCTTGGTGTAAATTATGGCACATTTAACAAACTCAACAAGAAGAAATGGCTTTTTACAAACTTTAAAATCAATCTGCTCCCCGATATCCATATCGTTGACCGCTATTTTCAGGCGGTAAAAAAACTTAACATCACCAACGACTATCAGGGTTTAGATTTTTTTATTTCTTTCAAAGATCAGGTGGACATTAAACAAGCGCTTCCCGCAAAATTTCATCATGGGTATATCGCGCTTGCAACAGGAAGTAAGCAAAACACAAAAAAAATTCCCCTTGAAAAAATGCTGGAAATATGCAGCGCCATTGAAAAACCCATCGTGCTGCTGGGGAGTAAGGAAGATTCAGAAAACGCTATAAAAGTATGCGACAATTTGGGAGAAAATGTATTTAATGCGTGTGGGATTTACAACATCAACCAGTCGGCATCAATAGTAGAACAAGCTGATGCGGTGATTTCCTCAGATACAGGATTGATGCATATTGCCGCTGCCATGAAAAAGAAAGTGGTTGCAGTGTGGGGCAATACCGTGCCTGCTTTTGGAATGTATCCCTATTACCCGCAAGGAAAAGATAATTACCACAATGCCGAAGTGACAAATCTAAAATGCCGTCCATGCAGTAAACTTGGCTATAAAAAATGCCCGAAAAAACATTTTCGCTGCATGATGGATATTGATGCCCGGAAAATCGCTGAACTCGTAAAAACAAAATAATTATTAAAAGTACTCCTTGAAAAAAACCGGTGAAATATCTATTAACAGAAAACACCTTTTTTGGATAGGATTTACGGTAATTGTTTTAATAGCACTGACAAACAGATTAAATTTCATTTTAAAAAGCAATTTCACTCAAGGTGTCGTAGTAAGCATTAAAAAATTGTCTGTCGATGGAAAAATTGACGAAACAAATACAGTCCCTGTGATAAGATTTGTCGCGAACGGCAATACCTTTTATTTTGATGCATTGAAAAATTCTCATTATAAATACGGAGAAACAGTGCGTGTTGTTTATCACAAATCCAATCCCGCAAAAGCAAAGATTTTCGGATTTGAGGATTTTATTTATCCGGTCTTGCTATACTGCATAGTTCCAATAATGATCCTGGGTGCAGCGGTATTTTCTTTTATAAAACCTAAGGACAAATTGCTTATAAATTTAAAAAAAATATTTTTTATTAATAGAGTCAATAAAGACATGGAAGGATAATAATGGCGGTTAGAATTCTCTTTTGTCCTGTTTGTATTTCCGCCCGGCGAAAATAATAATTTCCCGGGCACGTTGTAAAGACAAGTAGTTCGCGATTAAAGTTTCCGAAATTACCCTTCTTCAATAAAATTCATACAACTGAATTCTAACTTCTGAAATCAAAATTGTACTTTTGTACCTTATTTTTATTTTTTTATGGAATTACCAACCAAATACGACCCCAAGCTCACTGAAGACAAGTGGTATGAATACTGGCTGAAAAACAAGTTTTTTCACTCTGAGCCCGATAACCGTCCGCCCTACACTATAGTTATACCGCCACCTAATGTAACCGGCGTATTGCACATGGGACATATCCTTAACAACACCATCCAGGATATTATTATCCGTCATGCCCGCATGACCGGATATAACGCCTGCTGGGTTCCTGGGACCGACCATGCTTCTATCGCTACTGAAGCAAAAGTCGTGGCCAAACTCAGCCAGGAAGGCATCAGCAAGAAAGATATCAGCCGCGATGATTTTATGGGCCACGCCTGGAGCTGGAAAGAAAAACACGGAGGCATCATTCTTGAACAGTTAAAAAAACTTGGCGCATCCTGCGACTGGGACAGAACCACCTTCACGATGGATCCATCCATGTATGAATCGGTAATTGATGTTTTTATTGATCTTTATAACAAAGGACTCATCTACAGAGGAGTCAGGATGGTTAACTGGGACCCTAAAGCCCTGACAGCGGTATCTGACGAAGAAGTTATTTATAAAGAAGTAAACTCCAAATTATATTACGTTCGCTATAAAATTGAAGGCTCTGATGATGAATGGATCACCATTGCAACAACAAGGCCCGAGACCATACTTGGCGATACCGCCGTATGTGTGCATCCTGAAGATGAACGATACGCACACCTGAAAGGCAAACGAATAATCATTCCACTTGTCGAAAGATCCGTGCCACTGATTTTCGACGAATATGTTGAGCGCGAATTCGGAACCGGAGCTTTGAAAGTTACTCCTGCCCACGATATCAACGACTACAACCTGGGCATAAAGCACAACCTGGAATCTATCGACATTTTCAACGACAACGGCACCTTAAATGAAAAAGCCCTGCTTTATGTCGGCGAAGACCGTTTTGCCGTGAGGGAAAAGATTTCAGAAGAACTCAAAAATAAGGGATACCTTGTAAAAACCGAAAACCTCATCAATAAGGTAGGTTATTCAGAGCGCACCGACGCAGCCATTGAACCCAAACTGTCAATGCAATGGTTTATGAAAATGGCCGATCTGGCAAAACCCGCTCTGGAAGTTGTCCTTGATGAACAGGTAAAATTTTATCCTCAAAAATTTATCAATACCTACCGGCATTGGATGGAAAACGTTAAGGACTGGTGCATCTCGCGCCAGCTGTGGTGGGGACATCGCATACCAGCGTATTACCTGCCCGGCGGAAAAGTAGTGGTGGCCAAAACTCCCGAAGAAGCCACTGAAAAAGCAAAAGTTCTGTTAAACCGACAAGTAGATACTAAAGAAATAAAGCAGGACGAAGACGTGCTGGACACATAGTTTTCATCCTGGCTATGG
>DAOOWO010000055.1:0-10654 GCA_035371225.1 Bacteroidales bacterium
CCGCCGGCGGGGAAACTTGAATATTTTTTGTTGTTTCGCAGCGCCGGGCAAACCGAAATGCTCCAGCAACAGCAGCCCACTGTCATCAGGTTTAAGGGCGATGTGCCTGCATGGATATTGTTGCCGCACATATTGTTTATTTTTTTCGGGATGTTGTTTTCCACCCTTGCCGGATTGTTGGCGGCTTTTAAATTCAACAGCTCGCGCATGTATTCGCTGATTACTTTTATCTTAATTATGCTTGGTGGGATGATACTGGGCCCCGTGGTGCAAAAATATGCCTTTGGCGAATTCTGGACCGGCGTGCCCTGGGGTTGGGACCTCACTGACAACAAAACCCTGCTGGCGTTTTTAGCCTGGCTGGCAGCCTTGTTTTTGAACCGCAACAAATTAAGGCCGGGATATATCATCGCGGCCGCCTTGGTAACATTGATAATTTTCTCTATTCCCCACAGTATGTTTGGCTCGGAATTAAACCCGGCCACCGGCGTTATTACTCAGGGGTAATTCAATATTTGAATGAGTCTAATACGAAGTTTGGACTGACTAAATATTTTTTCCATTGTCTTAATCCGGGCGTGTTTCTGCTTACGATTATCGGTCACGCTGAGCCGATTTTCCTGCAGAATTTTCATAATTGCCTAAAACATAAGAAAATCGTGTCGAAGTGTGAACAGTGCAGCCAGTCTTCGGCACCCCGGCATTAATCGTCGGGGGCACTGATTGACCGTATTTTCGGATACCCTTACCCGTGACTACGCGCCGGGCTTGCGCTGCAGGCGGTCATGCTGTCACTACCGTCAAAATTATTGTGATGCCAGTCTTTTAATAAATTCATAGAACAGCCTTACGCCAACGCCGCTTCCTCCTGTTCCCCGGTAAGAGTCTTTTTTGTCGTTGAAAGCCGGGCCGGCGATATCCAGATGTATAAAAGGATAGTTGGCAAAATGCGCCAGAAACTTTCCTGCAGTAATGGCACCTCCATAAGGCCCGCCGGTATTTTTGATGTCGGCGATATTCGACTTGATGAGCTCGTCATAATCGTCCCAGAAAGGAAACTCTACCACCCGTTCAAAAACGCTGTCTCCAGCAGACTGTATGTTTTTGAAGTATTTTTGTGCCTGTTGGTGCATGCTTACAATTCCGTATTTTCCTATGGCTGACTGTGCCGAGCCCGTGAGCGTGGCTATGGTGATGACCAGCGAGGGATGGAATTTTTTGGCAAAGATCATCCCGTCGGCAAGTATCAGCCGGCCTTCCGCATCGCTGTTGAGCACTTCCACTGTAGTGCCATCGGAATATTCGATGATGTCGCCGGGCACCAGCGCATTTCCCGCAGGACGGTTGTCGGTAAGCGGCACCAGGCCTACTACATGTACCGGCAGTTTTGTTTTGGCAACGGCATAAAGCGCCGAAACCACCGCTGCCCCGCCGGCCATATCATTTTTCATGTTTTCCATATGGGCGGAGGTCTTTATATTTATCCCTCCGGTATCGTACAAAAGTCCCTTGCCCACCAGCACCAGGGGCTTGTGGTTTACAGGATGCGGGGGGTTCCATTCCATAATGAGGAATGCCGGCGGATCGGCACTGCCCCGGTTGACGGCAAGCAGGCCGTTCATCCTGTAGGCCGTTATCTTGGCCTTGTTGAGCACCTCGACTCTGGCTCCGCTGTTCTTCAACAAGTCCATGGTCTGCGATGCAAACACCTGCGAATTCATGTGACAAACAGGCTCATTTACCATGTCGCGGCAGTTATGAACGGCTTCCGTTAAGACATTCAGACGCTGCAAATGTTTTTCACCGAAAAGCTTGGAAAATATTTTCAGCGTTTTCAATTCAAGTTCTTCTTCTTTGGCTTTTGACCTGTATTTGATAAACTGATAGGCCGAAAGGGCCATTCCTTCGGCAAAAGCCTCAATGTGAGCTTCCTGTAATCCCTGTGGATACAGTGTAAGGGTTTCAAGATGATGTTCTTCTGCCAGGGCAAATGTCCCATGGCCGGCCTTGCGCATTTCTTCTGATACAAGGTGAGGGGCTTTTTTGCGGGGGGAAAGAATATAAAAAAACAGGTATTGTCCAAGCCGGTCGATGGCGATAATACCTTTTTTGTCTTTTTCAATCCGTGACTTCAGATAAGCCAGTTCGGCTTTGTTGAGCCGGGCGGTGGCAGCTTTCAGCAGTTGAGCTTCGGTGGGACTAATTATGATGAGATGGTCGTTATCCGAAATTTCTTTGACAAGTTGTATTCTGAGTTTCATGTGGTGTTTTTAATGGTTAGCGATTTTTTGCTGACTTAGGCCCCTGATGGGAAAAAATATATCAGCGGGATAATTGATAAAAAGTCATACAAAAATAGTTTTTCCTTACAAATGCGTAATTTTGTGTACATGAATGTGGTAAAAATATTGGATAGGGCATTAAATTCCGAAGCCATTTCGGGAGGAGAGGCTCTATTTATTTATGAAAAGGCGGCCTTGCAGGATTTGATTTTTGTCGCAAACCAAATCAGGAAAAAAATGCATCCCGGCAATACTGTGGGCTGGATAATCGACCGCAATGTCAACATTACCAATGTATGTGTGTCGCAGTGTTTGTTTTGTAATTTTTGCAGAAAGAAAAATCAACCCGATGCCTATATCACTTCGCAGGAACAATACCGGCAAAAAATTGATGAACTTTTTGTCCTTGGCGGAAATCAGCTATTATTGCAGGGGGGCATGCATCCTGACCTGGGACTGGATTTTTATGTAAATTTGTTCAGTTCCCTGAAATCATTTTATCCATCGTTGAAACTGCATGCTTTGGGGCCTCCGGAAATAGTATTTATTGCCCATAAAGAAAAAATCTCATTTCGGGAGGTGCTGGAAAAACTGGTTAAGGCCGGTCTCGACAGCCTTCCCGGTGCAGGCGCCGAAATTTTGTCCGACAGAGTGCGAAAGATTATTTCACCGGCCAAATGTTCTGCATCGGAATGGCTTGATGTGATGCGCGAGGCCCATAAAATCAACCTTCCCACGTCGGCTACCATGATGTTCGGGCATGTGGAAAGCAGGCAGGAACGCATAGCACATTTGATAAAAATTCGGCAGGTACAGGACGAAAAACCCCCGGCGGCCTATGGTTTTCTTTCTTTTATCCCCTGGCCATTCCAGCAAAGCGGAACACGACTGATTTCAAAGGTTCCGGCAACAACAGCGGTTAGCCACACCGATTATCTCAGGTTAATAGCCATCAGCAGGATAGTACTGAACAACATACCCAATATCCAACCTTCGTGGCTCACGGTGGGAGTGCCCCTGGCGCAACTTTGCCTGCATGCCGGTGGCAATGATTTTGGTTCTGTGATGATAGAGGAACATGTGGTTTCTCAGGCCGGCGCTGGCCATTGGCTTGAAAAAAATCAAATGGTGGAAGCTATTGAAAAAGCTGGTTTTGAGCCAAAACTCAGGAATCAGAAATTTGAGTATTTTTGACATAAAAAGATAATTTTCAATAAGCAGAAACCCCAAAAAATCAGATATGAAAAAATTTGCTGTAATCCTTGCCGGCTGCGGCCCATTAGATGGCGCCGAAATTCATGAATCAGTAATGACATTGCTGGCCATTGACAAACTGGGTGCTTCTTATAAGATTTTTGCACCGGATAGTAATCAGTACCATGTGATAAATCATTACAAAAAACGCCCTATGGACGAAACCCGCAACATCCTGGTGGAGGCCGCACGCATTGCCCGTGGCGATATTCAGCCTTTGTCGCAGTTTCGCCCCGAAGATTTCGATGCCCTGGTCATGCCCGGAGGCTTGGCGTAGCAAAAAACCTGTGCACCTATGCTTTCGACGGTGCTAATATGCAGGTAAACCCCGAAGTGGAGGCCGCTCTGCAAGCCACGAAAAAGCTAGGTAAGCCCATAGGCGCATTGTGCATAGCCCCGGTAATACTGGCAAAGGTGTTCGGGAATGTTACTCTGACCATAGGAAAAGACGAAACCACTGAGAAAAACATTCAAAGCCTGGGCGCCAAAAACATAAGAACCGGTCATGGAGATGTGGTGGTGGACGAAAAAAACAACCTTTTTTCAACCCCTTGCTACATGCTGGATGCCCGCATCTCGGACATCGCCGAAGGCGCCGAAAATCTCATTAAAGCTATGCTTAAAAAAATGTAACAAAAGTTACAATAAAATCAGATGGTTTCAGTTTTTTCTGAAGCCATTGTTTATTAGCCTTTTTTGGTGTTTTAAACAATTTTTATTAATTTTATAGTCTGATAATGTAGTTATGAAAAACCGGTACCTTGTATTATTTTTGTTGCTCGCAGTAAGTTTTTCTGCTTCAGCAACACACCAGCGTGCCGGAGAAATCACCTACAAATGGCTGTATGGCCTTACCTACCAGGTTACTATTGTTACTTATACTTATTCTTCCAGCCCTGCCGACCGTCCGGAATTAGAACTTTTTTGGGGCGACGGCACTTCGGATATCGTTCAACGCGTTCAGAAAACAGCCATAACCCCCGAGATTAATTATAATAAATATACTTACAATGGTTATGGAACAGGGGGAATTCATACATACCCTGCACCGGGTAGTTACACCATGTCGATGGAAGATCCCAACAGAAACGCTGGCATTGTAAATATTCCTAACTCGGTGAATATCCCGTTTTTTCTGGAAACAACCCTTGTTATAAACCCTTTTCTTGGAAACAACAATTCGCCCGAGCTGCTGAACCCACCCATCGACAATGCATGCATTTATCAGCCTTTTATTCATAATCCATGGGCTTATGATGTGGATGGCGACAGCCTTTCATACCGCCTCGACAGTTGCAAGGGGCAGGGTGGGGTGTATATCCCCGGTTTTTTTTACCCGCCGGCAAGTAATATTCTCACTATTGATGCTACGACAGGGGAGTTGCTTTGGGATAGCCCGCAACTTAACGGAGAGTATAATATCTGCATCATCGTTGATGAATGGCGCCACGGCATCAGGATAGGTTCGGTGCGCCGCGATATGCAAATTACGGTGGTATCGTGCGATAATAATCCCCCGCAGATTCTGCCCCTGCCGGACACCTGTGTCCTGGCGGGAACTTATTTATCCTTTACCGTAAATGCTTTTGATCCTGATTCGGGAATTGTTACGCTCACAGGCAACGGGTCCCCGCTGCTGGTGCCATCAAGCCCTGCCGATTTTCCGCAGCCGGTGCAGGGCACGGGCCATGTGAATTCGCAGTTTACGTGGCAGACCGAATGTTCCCACGTGAAGAAAAGCCCCTACCAGATGAATTTTAAAGTGATTGATAATGACTATCCCGTGCAGTTGGTTGATTTTGAATCCATGAATATTACCGTTGTGGCACCCGCTCCGGAAAACCTTACAGCTACGCCTTCCGGCAACACAATTATGCTTAAGTGGGACCGGAGTATTTGTCCAAATGCTGTAGGATATCGCATATACCGGCGCAACGGCTATTATGGCTTTATACCCGGCCATTGCGAAACCGGAGTGCCGGCCTACACAGGCTATAGCCTGATAGCAGCAAACGATACCATCACCGATACCACCTTCACTGATGATAATAACGGCGCAGGGCTTTTACGGGGCCTTGACTACTGTTATATGGTGATAGCTTATTTTGCTGATGATGCTGAAAGTTATGCCTCTTTAGAGGTCTGCACAGAATTGTCAAAAGATGTGCCGGTAATCACCAATGTCAGCGTGAAAAATACCGATGCCGTCAATGGTTCACTGTGGGTAGGATGGTCTAAACCAACGGAATTTGATACTGTACAGATACCGGGACCATATAAATACCTTATTTGGAGGAGCGCAGGCTACAACCCATCCAGTTATTCTCTCATCGATTCTTTGGCGGATATTAACGATACTATTTATAACGATACCCTGCTGAATACCCAAAACCAACCCTACCGTTACCGGATAGATTTTTATAACGACCAGCCGGGCAACCGTTTTTTTGTCGGATCTACAGCCAACGCCTCTTCAATATTTCTTATGCTGACACCCTCCGACAATAAACTGACACTTGCGTGGCAACCCGATGTCCCCTGGCTGAATGATTATTTTGTGGTATACAAACAAAATCCGCTGACCACCCTGTATGACTCCATTGCCATGGTGACAACCCAAACCTATACCGATACAGGATTGATTAACGGGACAAGCTATTGTTATTATGTGAAGTCGGTGGGCAGGTACACTGCTTCCGGCTTTGCTTTTCCGTTAGTGAATCTTTCGCAAAAAGCCTGCGGAATACCGATAGATAATGAACCCCCTTGTCCACCGGTGCTCACGGGAGAGGTGGATTGTGAAAATATCCAAAATCTGCTGCAATGGGCGTTTTCCGGCTTGCCCTGCGCCGACGATGTGGTGGCTTATAATCTTTATTATTCTCCGGGAGAGAGCAGCGATTATTCTCTGATATTTTCAACAACCGACCTGCAGGATACCAGTTTTCTTCATACAGGAATGGGGACTATCGTCGGGTGTTATTATGTTACTGCCGTGGATTCGTTTAATAACCAGAGCCTGCCCAGCAACCTCACATGTTTTGATATTGATCAGTGTTATTTGTATCAGCTACCTAATGTGTTCACCCCCAATGGAGATGGGTCAAACGATGAGTTCAGGCCGTTCCCCTATGATTTTGTAGAAAAAATCAATATGATAATCTTTAATCGCTGGGGAACTGTGGTTTTTAAGACTGAAGACCCCGATATTAACTGGAATGGCAAGGATAAAAACTCCAAACGCGATTGTAGTGTCGGAGTTTACTATTATGTCTGTGATGTGTTTGAAAAACGTCTGGGCGGGATACAAAAGCGATCGCTCACGGGCATCATTCATCTGATAAGGTAAATCCGGCCTGACTCCGGGGACTGTTTAATGCGGCAGGAGTAATACTTCCCATGTGTCTTTTTAAAACTTTTTGATACGACAGGGTGTAAATATTTTTGTGTGGCAAGCCCGAATTTTTTTTAATTTTACATTATGAACAAAAAAGTTTCCTTAGTTCTGTCAAGCGGTGGATGCCGCGGACTCGCGCATATTGGCGTGATTGAAGAATTATTGAACGACGGGTATGAAATAGCATCCGTATCGGGAGCTTCCATAGGTTCGTTGATAGGCGGCATTTATGCTTCGGGAAATCTCAGGACTTTCAGGGAATGGGCTTGTTCTTTGGATGAAGTGGATGTGTACGACCTGATTGATTTTACGCTGACAGGCCAGGGCTTTATCAAAGCAGAAAAACTTTTTAAAATCATTGAAGAATTTATTGATTGCAATACTTTTGAAGAATTAAATATACCGCTGTCGGTGGTTGCCACGGATATTGTTAAGCGGCAGGAAGTGGTTTTTGATAAAGGCAGCCTTATCATGGCCATACGTTCATCAGTGGCTATTCCAACGGTAATAACACCCGTATTATATAAGGATATGGTGTTGGTTGATGGCGGCGTAATAAATCCGATTCCAGTCAACTGCATAAAGCGTACAGACGGCGATATGCTGGTTGTGGTTAATGTCAACGCCAACATTCCTTATCAGAAGCCGGAAATCAAAACTGTACCTCCGCCCGGAAGGGAGTATTCTTTTAAACGCAAAGCCTGGGATTATATGAAACGGAATTTCAATCTGTTTTCCGGCGAAAAAAAAGTCGATGGCATACCGGGTTATCTTACCGTAATGGACAAGTCTATTGATATCATGCAGGACAGAATCTGCGGCCTTACCGTTGTGCAGCAACAGCCTGATATTGACGTTAAAGTATCGAGGGATGCGGCTTCTACCTTTGAGTTTTACAGGGCATACGAATTGATAGAAGCGGGACGGGCGGCTTACAAATTGGCAAAACAGCACAGTGGGTTGAGTGAAAATCATTAATTAAGTTATAAAAAGTGGCATTAAATTTTTTTAAACGAAGAAACATACTTAAGCAGCTAAATTATCTGGAAATTACCCCAATCAGGAAGTGCGCCTATGAAACGGCCGAAAACGGCTTGGTAACGCTGGTTATCCCGAAATTCAAGAATGAAAAATGGAATAATTATTTGCTCAGCCCCCGCAAGCGTTTTTTCAGGATTGCGTTGGATGAAATTGGCACAGCCGTTTGGATGCAAATAGATGGCACGAAAAAAGTAACGGAAATTTGTAAGCAGGTTTTCGATATCTATGGCGTAAAAATAATGCCTGTAGACCAGCGGGTAACTAAGTTTCTTACCATGCTGTATGAGGGAAAGTATATCTCTTTCAGGGAAATTGAAAAAGACACAAGCGGGCAATAATTGCTCAAATTAACGTACCACAGACACGGTTCCTTTGATAATCCCCTTGTTTTGCCTGTTATCTTTGTAGGACAGTATGTAATAATACGTACCGGCGTCAAGGTGTTGGGCATCCCAGTTATTTTGATAATTGGTAGTTTCAAAAACTACCTGACCATTGCGGCTTGCAATTGTAAGCGTATTGGTGGGATATTTATCGAGGTTTTTGATTTTAAATAAATCATTGTAGCCGTCGCCATTTGGTGTTATTACATTAGGTATCTCCAGGTTGTAGGTATAAGGGTCTGGCTTGTTTTCTTCCGTATATTCTACGGGTTCCTCAGGAATATCAATTGTTTCAGGTAAACTTTGCACCGGTGTTTCTTTGACGGATGGCTTGTCCGGTGCGGTTACTTTATCAATATAATTTTGAAGAGATGCATGAGTCTCTGCATTTTCTGCATTTTGCACTGTTGCCGGCAGGTTGTTTGAGGGGGTGTTGTCTATAGCAGCCTGACTTGCGTGATTGTTGTCATTAAGTGAAGCCACCGCTTTGTTTTTTGGTGTGCTTTTTTCTGGCACGCTTGATTTTATTTGTTCAACAGCCGCTTTTTTGGTGCCCGTGGTATTGTTGTCCACATTGGATTTTGAGGGTATAATTTGTTGTTGTGTGGCGGAGTTTTTTTCAGTAGGGGCAGTAAAGAAACTTTTATAAATCCTGCTGGCGCCATAGACAACGCCAACGGCCAGGCAAGCGGCAGCGGCGTATGTGGCCAATACTTTGATCTGTGCGGCGCCGAAATTTGTGGCTGAATTGAACGAACGGCTGAGTTTTTTAAAAGTCAAAAAATCAATGGTGTCCTTTTTAAATAACTGTAGCTTAAGTGAATGCCATACACCTGATGAAACATCAGGCTGATAATTATCCAGGGCGGTTTTCAGGTAATCATCAAAATTTTTCGGCCCGTTGTTTATAAGTTCATTCATTTTATTATGTACACTTACTTTTTTGATAGTTTGTCTTGTATGATTTTTCGTGCTTTTGACAGTTGCGATTTTGAAGTTCCCACAGTAATATTCAGCATTTCTGCAATTTCTTTATGTTTGTAACCTTCCACCACATATAAGTTCAGCACTATTTTGTATCCCTGAGGCATTTGTTGCATGGCATTCATTATTTCCTCAACAGAATGATTGTCGATGATATCAAAATTATTATCTTCTTCAATCTCGGTTTCGGCAATGTTTTCGATGTCGGCATGGAAATAATGTTTCAGATTTTTCCTGTAGTTGTTGATGGAAGTGTTTACCACTATCCTCCGTATCCATTGGTCTATGGATCCATCGCCACGGTACGACTGTATCTGCGACAGCACCGTCATAAAGGCTTCCATCAGCACATCTTCTGCCTCATCTTTGCTTTTACAATACCTCAAACAAACGCCCATCATCGCTGCCTTATATTTCTCAAAGAGGAATTTTTGCGCTTTCCTGTTGCCGGCAATGCATCCCTCAATGATATTTCTGTCAAGGCTCATCTACGATTGTTTTAGACAATAAAAATATTAAAAAGGTTGTTTGAACTTTATTTTTTTATGAAAAAAACCTTATTAAAATAAAAGTTCTGTATTAATTGTTATATTTGTTGTTCTGCAAAATTAGTTACTAACTTTTAAAAATTATATGAATATGGGAAATGTACTAAGTAATTTGAAACCGACTGCTTTATGGAAAAATTTTGAGGACATCTGCAGCATTCCTCACCCTTCAACACATGAAGAAAAACTAAGGGAACACGTTCTGGCCTGGGCCAAAACTCACCAACTCGATTGTTCGGTGGATGATACAGGAAATGTTATTGTTCGCAAACCTGCTACTCCCGGCATGGAAAACCGTAAAGGCATTATCCTGCAGGCACACCTTGATATGGTGCCCCAGGCCAATTCTGATATTAAGCACGATTTTACAACCGATCCTATAAAACCCCGTATTGATGGTGAATGGGTAACAGCAACAGGAACTACCCTTGGAGCCGACAATGGTATTGGTATGGCAGCCGCCATGGCGGTGCTTGAAGCTACTGACTTGCAGCACGGCCCCCTCGAAATGCTGCTTACCGTAGACGAAGAAACCGGCATGACCGGAGCCTTTGGACTGAAAGCAGGCCTGCTGAAGGGCGATATTCTGCTGAACCTTGATACGGAAGAAGAAGGAGACCTCTGCGTGGGCTGCGCCGGGGGAACTAATGCGAACATGAAATTTTACTATGATGAAAAACCGGTGGCCGGCAATGTGGAAGCATTGAAAACTATACCACGCCCGACAACAAACCGGCACTATTCAATCTCAACGACATTCCCGCC
>DAOOWO010000056.1:0-10586 GCA_035371225.1 Bacteroidales bacterium
TAGTGCTCACAAACTCGCTGACCGCATCCAGGAAATAAATAATAAAAGGATCCGGTTTATCATTAAATCCAAACAACCTGATCAGAGACTCGGCCAGGTCAAACAGCGGAGTTCCTGAAATTTTAACACAGTCGATTTCTTTATTGAAAACAGTAAAAATTTCGTTCAGGGGGTACTTGCCTTTATAAGAAGTTTTTGCTGACTGGTACTTAGCAATCAGCCCGTTCAGGTCATAGGCAGCAGCATAATTATTATGCAGGAAATTAATGACGAAAGCCGCAGCCAGCTCATCGGCGGGGTTATTGACGTAACGCAATATCGAAACGATAAAATTTATTCTAGGGCAAGAACCCAAGAGCAGGGATTCGCTTGATACTACGTCCACCCCTTGTTGAAGTAAATAGGAAGCAATATTAGCCGCCTGCCGGTTTATGCGGCAGATTATGGCAATATCCTTAAGTGGGATATTTGAGGAGGAAAGTCCTTTGATAATTTCAAAAATTTCGGCAAGTTGGTTGTCCACAAAATCATGCCCTCCCTCAAAAAACTTTAATCGCACATATCCGCCATCATTGCCTGGTTTAGGTTTTTGAAGATTATCGAGATAGATTTTTTTCTTTTCATCAGGTAATACTTCATCTGCCAGAAACTGAAACAATGTATTATTAAAATTTATTATTTCGGTTTTCGACCTATAATTCAAATTATGGATACCTCCTGAATACTCATCATAATAGATAATATTTCTTGAAATCGCTTTTTCAATATCGTCAAAATGCGGCAAGGCAGGTTTTTTATAAATCAGCGGCAGGGAGGCAAACTGCATTACTTCGCCATCTCTCCAGCGATAAATCGCCTGTTTGCCATCGCCCACGATCAGGTTTTTGTTTCCCGAAGCCATAGCATTTTCGATCAGGGGCAACATATTCTGAAATTGAAGTACGGAGGTATCCTGAAACTCATCAATAAAATAATGCGCGTATTTTTCTCCAGCCCGCTGATAAATAAAAGGGACAGGCTCATTGATCAATTGTTCGTGTATCTTACGGTAAAAGTCGCTGATAAAAATAAGGTTCCCGTCATTTTTTAATGCTTCGGTTTCTTTTTCAATCTGGCTCAGCATCGATAAGGGATATAAGCTTTTAACAATAATCACGAGATCACGAAATTCTCGTATCAGAAGAATAATGGCATTATAGGCTTCAGCAATTTTATCTTTTATTGCATCGATTTTATTTTTTTCATTTTCGGGCTGTGTTTTGCCATACCAAATATCTTCCTGTACCGCACTGTTGCAATAAGAGTTGGGTGAAGCGCCACTTAAGCCGCGTTCCGAGATTTTAAGAAAAAACCCGGGGATACCTCTCATCCCCTGAAAAAAGCTCTTTGGATTGATATTATTATCATCAAACAATTTCAGGATGCCTGCAGCCAGTTTCCTTGCCTTATTATCTGCCTCCACCCTTCTGGAGGAGGCTCCGGCGATGGCTTTGGAAAAATCTGCAAGTTGAATATTACTGAACAGACGGATATATTTTTGTGTATCTTCTTTCAGCAGTTGTCTGGAGAAAGTTTTTAGGTCGTTGCTGATGTCCCAGTTGAAGCCATCAGCCATTTTTTGTTCAATAAATCCGATAAGCATCCGGGTAATCTGTGGTTCTGTTCCTGCATAGCTTATCAACACATCGACGGCTTCGGATAAAACCCTGTCGGAATCAAGTTCCACTTCGAAATTTTGCGAAATTTTCAGATCGTAAGCAAACGTACGAATTATTTTCTGTACAAAACTGTCAATAGTGCTGACAGCAAAATCGGAATAATTATGGAGAATATTATGTAAAATATTTTCGGACCGGGCTGCCAGGCCTTTTTCGTCCAAACCAGCATATTCACAAAGTTCATTGATCAGTGCTGCATTTTTTTTCCTGACAGATTCATTTTCGTCTTCCGCTTTATTGGACTCTCCCAACCCTGAAAACAGTTTCAGACTTGCCATAATGCGAATTTTCATCTCATAGGCCGCTTTATTGGTAAAGGTAACAGCCAGAATATGCCTGTATTTAAAGGGCTCGGCCAGCACCAGTTTAAGGTACTCTTTTACCAGGGTATAAGTTTTACCCGAGCCCGCCGAAGCTTTATAAATAATAAAATTTTTTGCAGAATCAGTCATAATTTATCAATGAGTAAAAATAAGGTTTTTATTATTATGGTGCTTTTATTAACCCTGATAAACTCAAAAAAATAAGTAAAACTTTTTGCAACACTCTGCGAACATTTTTATGAATCCCATATGCTACTATGATTTGTTATTAAATACCAGGAAAATAAAGCAAAATCCTGAGAGAGCGCAGATTTAGGAATAAATCAGGATAATAATTGTCTTTTAAAAATGTTAAAAATAAAAAAATTTTTTCATGTAATTATATTTGAGTATCTTTGCAAATATTTTAATACACAATAATTTATTACAATGAAAAAAGGAACAGTAAAATTCTTCAATGAATTAAAAGGTTTTGGATTTATTAAAGACAATGAATCCGATAAAGAATACTTCGTACATGCCTCTGGCCTTATCGACAAGATTAAGGAAGGTGACACTGTAAGTTTTGAACTTACTGAAGGCAAAAAAGGATTAAATGCGGTAAACGTTAAACTCGTATAAATTATCCCCATTTGAAGATTTTTAAGCTTAAAACCCTCCGACTCCGGAGGGTTTTTTTTATTTTTATTACTACTGTCAGGCCTAAATATCATACAACTACCCAAGGCCTTATTTTCAACATCTTTACAGGGAATCCATTAAGGATAAAGCACGATAATATTTCTGGTTACGCCTTTATTACAAAGCCCTGTAGCATTGTGAAAAATATTTTGGCAAAAGTGATTTTTTTCTTTAAGTTTGCATTCTTAAATGAAAATTATGAAAAAATTTTATCTATTATTCGCAATCACCCTGTTGACAGTTACAGCCTTCGAATCGTGTAAAAAAGGCGAAAACGACCCTGCACTTTCACTGTTATCAAGAAAGACGCGCCTGGTGGGTAATTGGGAGCTCATCAATGGAACGGTAAGCATCATATACAGTGATGGCGGATCGAGAATCATTACTTACAATGGGTCTGAAAGAACCACATTAACTGATGGAAGCACTTCGGTTACAACAGCTTATTATAGAACTTTTTCTATCTATAAAGATGGGACTTTTTCCAGATCGATCACTGACGATGATGATATTTTTTCTTCAGAAGGGGCATGGTATTTTTGCCCGAAAAACAAAGAACTGGACCTGAAATCAAAAGAAGCGGTAGCCTTTTCAACCACAAAGCAATATTACAGCCTGGATGGAGGACCACAGCACGAAATAACTATGGGTGGCACTCATGCAGTAGCTTATCCGGAGGTAATGCAAATCGACAGGCTGACCAATAAAGAATTGATTATTCTGGTGGATGAATCTTATGGCACAGAAAGCGGTTCATATACTTCAACCGGCACACTGACCTTTAAGAAAAAATAGATAATGACATTTATTAAAAAATAAACCTATGTGTTTTTCTGCTGAAGCAAGTTTTGGCGCTGCCGCAGTTATTTCTGTGGTTGGCATGGTATCAATAAAAAAATCGTCCACCCAGGCTCAACGTGTATTTGCAGTAATTCCACTATTTTTTGCCATACAGCAATTTCTGGAGGGATGGATATGGATAGTGCTGGCTAATCCGGAGTATCTCCCATGGAAACAGTTTTTAACCATAGGATACCTGATATTTGTGTGGGTAGTCTGGCCGTTATATGTCCCTTTTTCTATGGTCTTGCTTGAAAGAAAAATCGCACGAAGAAAGATTCTTTACGTCTTTCTTGGGTTAGGACTAGTGCTTACCATCATCTGCCTATACATCCTGATATTTCATCACATTGAAGCCGTGGAAGCCCGCCTCCATATACATTATTTTATTGACAATCCTCCATCTTTTGCCTGGCTGTATGGTATTTTATATCTGGTACCCACAGTAGTATCTTTTTTCATCTCCAGTATAAAAAAATTTTGGATAATGGGACTGGTCTTGTTGAGTTCTTATATATTTTCGATCATAGTTTATGCCGGAAACGTGCTTTCGGTTTGGTGTTTTTTTGGCGCTGTTAGCAGTGTTTTGGTACTGTGGTATATCATCAGGATGAACAAAAAAACACTTCAGGAAAATATACCTTCGGGAGCAAAATAGAATCGTTTAATAATCAGAGTCCAAGTGCAGTTTTTATCTCATCAATTTTATGCCTGCATTTCTTTTCGGTTTCATCATAAAGTGAGCTATCGGGTAATTGGGTTTTTATGCCAAAATAAAATTTTATCTTTGGCTCGGTTCCCGAAGGTCTTACGGTAATTTTGCTGCCATCTTCGGTAAAAAACTGCAAGACGTCAGATTTGGGAAGGTTGATAGGCTCCAGGTTGCCGGTAATATCAGAATATTGCTGTTGCAACAAATAATCTTTAATCAAAATCACCTCCGAATTATTAATTGATTTTGGCGGGTTGCTACGGAATTTTTCCATCATCATTTTTATTTCTTCGGCGCCTGATTTGCCCTTTTTAGTAATAGAAAGCAGGCTTTCATAATAGAATCCGTACTCTTTATAAATATCCATCAACAACTCATATAAAGTTTTACCAAGGGCTTTTGCATAAATCATGGTCTCAGCTATCAGGCAGCAGGCAATCACGGCATCTTTGTCGCGCACAAAATCGCCGACGAGATACCCATAACTTTCTTCGCCCCCCCCGATAAAGGTTTTGTTGCCTTCATTTTTCCTGATGATCTCCGCAATAAACTTAAACCCGGTAAGCACATCATAATACTCCACGCCGTTTTTACCTGCCATTTCGGCCAACAGCTCAGTAGTAACAATGGTTTTCACGATATATTCCCTGCCGGAAAATTTTCCGGAATCTTTCCATTGCCTTAGCAAATAAAAAATCAGCAGGGAAGCTGTTTGATTGCCATTCAGCAACATATACCCGCCCTGAGGTTTTTTTATGGCCACCCCCACCCTGTCGGCATCGGGATCGGTAGCCAGCACCAGCTCGGCATCAAGAGTTTGTGCCTTGTCGATAGCCCTATTCATAGCGGCCTGCTCTTCAGGATTGGGTGATTTTATAGTTGGGAAATTTCCATCGGGGATTGCCTGCTCATCGAGAATATGCACATTTTCAAAACCATATTGTGCCAAGGCTTTTGGTACCAGGGCAATACCCGAACCATGCAGCGGAGTGTATACCACACAAACATCTTTGTTTTTTTTAATATCATCAGGAATAAATGAAAGCTTCCTGACTTCATTCAGGTATACGTTATCCACATCTTCCCCTATAACAGTAATGTTTTCCGGGATGGGTTGAAATTTTACCGAAGCCACAGAAGTAACTTTCATTACTTCCTCAATCACATTTTTATCGTGGGGATTTACCAATTGGCCGCCATCATCCCAGTAAACCTTATAGCCATTATATTCTTTGGGGTTGTGCGAAGCCGTGATAACGATGCCGCTCTGGCATTTCAGATGCCGCACTGCAAAAGATAACTCGGGGGTAGGCCTAAGATTGTCGAATAAAAGCACCTGAATGTTATTGGCAGAGAGTATCTCGGCTGAAATCCGGGCAAAATACCTGCTGTTGTTCCTTGAATCATAAGCTATCGCCACTTTTATCTTATCCAGCATAGAGAACATTTTTTTCAGGTAGTTGGCTAATCCCTGGGTGGCCATGCCTACCGTGTATTTGTTCATACGGTTAGTTCCGGCGCCCATGATGCCACGCAATCCGCCGGTACCAAACTCAAGGTTTTTATAAAATGAATCCACCAACTCTTCGGAATTTTCATCCATAAGTTTTTTAACCTGACGGCGGGTTTCTTCATCATATTCGTCAGTGAGCCATTGCTGGGCTTTTTGGATAATTTTTTTATCTATTTCCATTTTTTATTGCGTATATTTTTCAATATGATTTAAAGCTGTTGCATGTGTTCTTTTCTCAGGAGGTCGTTCACAGTTTTCACAGGGTTGAATGTGCTGACAGGAACTTCCACAAAGATAGTGTTCCAAAAAGCCATGGCACCATTCCATAGCCCGGGCAGTTCCTGTGCTTTCAGCGGTTTGCCGTCTTTAGTTTTAGATGAAATAAATCCTGTGGCAGGGTCGACAAAGTTCAGCAAATCAAATTTGTTGCCTTTATAATCTACAAAACTACACACCATATCCACAGGGTTGAAATGAGTGGCCTGTTTCATCAAAGATTCCTGCCGGGCATCCTTATGATTTATCTGCGAACTTTCCACAATTTGCAGGCTGATGTCACCATTTGAATCCATCACAAAAAATGGTCCGCCTCCCGGCTCACCTTGATTTTTCACCATCCCGCAAACCCGTATGGGCCGGTTAAGAATGCTTTTTAAATAAGCTGCTTTGTCTGCCATGTCCAGTAAATGAAAATTGTCAGCAAGGTCGCGCGACAACTCCTTTTTGATAAATCCGGATATCCGTCCGATAATGTCTTCTGAAACATTTTCCTTATCCAGAATCCGTAAATATTCATACACATGATACCTGATATACAATAGGTATCCGGCCAGCACTTTCTTATAGAACACCTTGTCGCTGCGCTCGCTCTCCGGTGCCACATTATCAATATTTTTTACAAAAACCACGTCGGCATCCAATTCATTGAGATTGTATATCAGGGCGCCGTGTCCGCCGGGCCTGAACAAAAGGCTGCCGTCAGTATTACGGAATGGTTGGTTGTTCATATCAACAGCTATGATATCTGTGGAAGGTTTTTGTTCGGAATGCCTGATATTGTATTTGATTTTGAATTTTTCCTCAAAATAGGGCAATACCTGCCGTAAATGCATTTCAAATTTTTTAATATGTTCCGGCGATATGGTAAAATGCAGATCAGCCCTATCCATGTCGCGGCACAGTTCCGCAGCCTCTGCCAGATGTTCATCCAAAGCTGTTCGGTTTCTGCCGGGCAGGCGGTGAAATTTTATCAGTGCTTTGGGTAATGCCGCATAATTTAGTCCTTTGTTATGAAGTAAAAAATCAACAAGCGGAACAAAATCCTGATTTCTGATACACATTTCTATGTCTTTTCCGCCAACAGCCATAGCTTGTTTCAGATCATCAAAAAAGGCGAAATTTCTGATATTTTGCAGAAAATATTCCGCGGTATTGCAATCATAATCTACATCAGCCAGCGGCTGGCTTTGTGTATTTTTATTTTTCTCAAGCCAGGCAAACAAATGGCTGAACATGCGGGAAGCCGCTCCGGAAGCCGGAACAAATTTTATCGTACTGATAAACTTCATGTTTTCGGTGAAATACGCGGCATATTTTTCAGCATGTTCCTGATCTAATTTCTTGAGCCCTGACCCGATTGTTGAAGGTTTTACAAGGTCTGCAAAAGGAAAGCCTGTTCTGAAGTTCCCGATTTGCGAAGCAATTTGCTCCATCGAAATACCCTTTTCTAAAATCTGTTGCTGGTCTTTTTCGGAAAACATTTTTTCTTCAAACATACTAATATTTTTTTAAACAAAAGAGATGAATTTTTTGAATAAAGGCATGAAATAAGGTTTGAAATTTTAACCCTATATTTGCCGTCATTAATTGCAAAATTATGAAAGAAAAATTAATTGAATGGGTAGAAAAAATATTCCCCTGGCTTTTAAATCATGGGGTGAAGATTGTTTTCATCGGCCTTGCCATGTTTATCTTGTATAAACTAGTTGGACGAGCCATAAAAAGAATTATCCGCATTAGTGTATTAGCCGATAAACAAAGTTCGCCGGAGGCCCAGAAAAAAAGGGAATTTACTCTGGTCAGAATTTTTAATTGGGTCAGCCGCGTATTGTTTTTCCTTTTGGCCGGGCTGATGATATTGCAGGAAGCCGGTATCCCCGTGGGACCACTTCTGGCAGGTGCCGGAATAGTAGGTATCGCTGTGGGTTTTGGCGGGCAATATCTTATCCGCGATTTACTCTCAGGCTTTTTTATCATATTTGAAAATCAATACAGGATTGGCGATGTGGTCAATTTTGATAAAACATCGGGCGTGGTGGAAGATATCAGTTTACGCCTTACCACCCTGCGCGATATGGACGGAACAGTACATCACGTTCCGCATGGAGAAATAAAAATTGTCTCAAATCTTTCTAAAGACTATGCCCGAATTAATATGAATATCGGTGTCGGGTACCAGACAAAATTCGATCATTTAATCAAAGTCATAAATAACGTTGGTTCAGAATTATCCAATGATCCTGAGTGGGAAGATTTTATCATCAAAGCACCTGAATTTTTACGTATTGAAGAGTTTGCCGAATCAGCCATAATCGTGAAAATAGTTGGAGAAACAAAACCCATGCAGCAATGGGCAGTAAGTGGAGAACTGCGCAAACGCCTGAAAATTGCCTTTGACAAAGAAAACATTGAAATACCAATGCCGCAGATGGTAGTTCATCAAAAAATATAACATTTTTGTTAATTTTTAGATTTTTATCATTTTTTTCTAATTATCTTGATTTCCGGCCGCTTTTTACTATATTTGTAGAAAGTTAATGAATTATTTTTATAAAAAACTAAAACTATGAAAGTTATGCGGACAGCATTAGTGTGTTCTTTTGTATTCATCTTATTAATTGCATGCAAGAAAGAAGGGCCTCAGGGACCTGCCGGGCCTACCGGGCCTACCGGTTCAACCACAACGGTCAATCCGGCTATTTATGGAAAATGGCAAGTAATAAGCGGGCTGCCGGGAACCAAGTATTTTATTATAAAAAACGATAATATTATATATCGCCTTGATTCTGCTGATTACGGATTTAAATCACTTTTCAGCAACATGGCGCTGCTGACATATACGCAAATTAATGCATTCTTTATGACATACAATTATACCATCATCGATGAAACAATGACACTTTCAAACATGAACGGAGATATAACGCTGGTACGAAAAAACAATGCCCCTGATGAAACGCAATGGGTAACAAATCTGACAATAACCGACAGCATTCCAAGTCCTACCGGCGGAGACGGCAGACAAGACATAGGATTCAATGGCACCGAAATTTTGTGGACATCAACCAGTAGTTCAAGCATCCTCTATAAAATAAATCCCAGCACTCACGCAGTAACTAATTTCAATCTGAGCAGCTCTTATTATTATGGGTGCACAGATTATGCTGCGGGTTTTCTTTGGATCTCGGATGGCAATACAATTGATAAAGTGAATGCCACTTCAGGGGCCGTGCTGTCCACCAGCCCTGTGCTGTCGTCCATACAGGTTACCGCAGACGCCCTGGTCGGCCAGGAAATGTGGTTCTGCAACTGGAGCGGGGAGGTTTATACCTGGAATATAAGCACTAATGTAATCACCCCACAATTTAATCTAAGCGTAAGCGGAATGGAATATTCGGGAGGTTTTTTGTATATATTTCACAACAACATGATATACAAGTGTCAGGTAACACCTTTTGAGGCTATAACAACTTATTATATTGAATCTGACAATGTCAGCGGAAATAATGGGGGAATTACTTTTGATGGTACAAATTTCTGGGTGGTTGGTTATGACAACTCGGGTGAACATAAGCTTTACAAGCTGAGTAATTAGAAAACTTAACAGAATAACAGACCATGAGACATATTAAATCGGTAATATTTTTTTCTCTTTCAATAATTTTATTTTTTTCCTGTAAAAAAGAAGGCCCTGAAGGTCCCGCCGGCCCTGAAGGTCCGTTAGGAATAAGCACCACACCAAATCCGGAACTTTATAATAAGTGGGAAGTAATATCCGGGTTACCGTCCACAAAATTTGTAATTATAAAAAATAGCAATTACATGTACCTGCTTGACTCTACGCAGTATGGTTTCAGGTCATTGACAAAAGATCTTGCTTTTATTACTTCGACTCAGCTCAGGGCTTTTATGGTAACATTCAATTATTCCATCTGCGATGACACCCTCAGGATGACTAACAACAACGACAGCATTGTCATGCTTAAAAACATCTATGCTCCTGACGAAACGGCATGGGTTACATTTGTGTCTGTTACAGATACCCTTTACAACCCGCTGACCGGAGGAGACGGAAGACAGGATATAGGTTTCGACGGCACTAATATTCTTTGGGCCGGAAACTGGAATACAAGTACCCTATACAAAATAAACCCTTCGACCGGCACCAGTACCACCTTATCATTGAGTGGAAACTATTATTCCCCAAGTATCAATTATGCTTCTTTTTCAATATGGATAGTTGGCAATAACACTATCAACAAAATAAATCCGACAACGGGAACCATTATCTCTACAAGCCCGACATTATGTTCAAGCAGGATAAAATCGCTCGCGCTGGTGGGGCAGAAAATGTTCTATTCTTCAAATGGCTATATTTACACATGGGATATTTCAACAGATGAAATACTTCAACATTTTCCTTTTGATGCCATCGGAATGGAATATTGCGGTGGGTATTTGTATTTTCTTCAGGACAACAAAATTCATAAATGTCAGTTAAGCCCATTCAAATGCCTAAT
>DAOOWO010000057.1:0-6668 GCA_035371225.1 Bacteroidales bacterium
ACCTGAAATAACGATTCAGGACCTGGCCTTCGTCCAGACCGCCGATAAAGTGCACACCGGTATCGAACAAGCAATTATCACGGGTAAAATTTTGTAAACATCCGCCAATCTGGCTATGTTGTTCGAGTATGCATACCTTCATTCCCTCCCTGCTCAGAATGTAGCCGCATTGTAATCCTCCAAGGCCGCTGCCGATAATTATGACATCAAATTTATTATCCATAAATAATTGGTCCCTTCGTACCGAATATTCTAAAAATTTTGTATTTGAAGAGTCGATAATACCTGCACGAAGGTGAAAGATTATGACACGGCATCAAATACGGTTACAAAGATACTATCGTTTGGCCAAATTTAAAATGAATTTGTTGCGGGTAGAGCATCCTATTGTCCAAAAGGGGATAACGATATATTCGAGGTGTTATTTTTTTAATAAATACAGGGTGTTGGAGGTTATTCTTGGATTTTTTATTATTTGTACATTCATGCTCAATGATGCTGCAATATCCGTCAGGTCTGCTGCCGAAAAGAAATGAAGTTTGTTGTTGGCAGTTTTATTAAACCCGAAATTTGTTGACATAAACTCTGTCCACCGTGTTTTTTTATGTTGTTTTTCACTGTCTTTATTGGCATCCCGGATCAAAATCATGCCGCCGGGATTCATCTTTTCAATACATTTCTCCACCAGGCGGGTCTGGTTCTCGGGCGTCAGATAATGCAACACGTCACTCAAAATAAAAACGTCATTATTTTCGAATTCATATTGGGTGATGTCTTCATATGAAAAAGTAACATTAGCGGGTTTCGACATGCAGTGTGAGGCCACATCAATTTTATCCCTGTCGTAATCAATGGCCAGTATTTTCCTTTCGGGCGAAGCCCAGGCCAGCATCATGGATAAATAACCATAGCCGCAGCCTATGTCCATAATCCGGACATCGCGGGGAATGATGTCGTTATAATGGCTGTAATTATTTTCCAGGTTTAGTTTTATCCGGGTGTACCATTCCAGCACCGGGCCTTTGTAAATAAAGTTTTTTAATAAGATATCCCTGTAATGTTTGGTGTCGCTGTAATAATCCTTTAACAGCATTTGGTGTTCCTGCCTGAAATAATGCTGAATATTTTTAGTGCGTTCGGAATAGTTGGTGCCCCAGGCGGTATCGCTGTATTTTATTCTGTCAAGAAACTTAGCCGTTATCAGGCTTTTTTTGCCAAGTAAGTCGTCCTTGGCAATATAGTTACCAGTGCCGTTGCTCACTATGGGCAAGATATCCATTTGAAGCTGTTCGGCCAAATGGAAGGCGCCTTTGTGAAAACGCTGGATATTCCCGTCGGTGGAGCGGGTTCCTTCAGGGAAGATAATAACGGAGTATCCCGCTTCGGCAACAGATTTAATTTTTTTTGCAATGACATCATACCCCATCGATGCCGGCAAAAATCCTCCCAACTTAACAATGATACCTATCAATTTTGAATTGTAAAAAGTGTCGTTGGTAATCATGATTACTTTGGGCGAAAACATCAGGAATAACGGGATGTCTATGATCGACTGGTGGTTGGCAATGATTATGGCCGGCTTTTTCAGCGTGTCCGGAGTAAAGTTTATTATTTTCTTTTTGGTAAAGTACATGATATACATAGTTGACCGGCAAACCCAGTGCAGAGTCTGATGATACAACAACTGCCTTTTCTTCTTTGAAACGGGAAGTATTTTATAGATGGTGAGTCCCAACAGGGCTGTGATAATGCATCCAAGCAGAAAGTATGTGTAACACACCACGGCATAAATAATCCCGTAAGCCGTCAGAGGAAATTTGCGGAGCTTGTTTTTTTTGTATACCAATAAACGGAATAAGGCCGGGGCAACGGTATAAGACAAGAATACCACAGAAAACATCCCGATAATTGTAAGCAGTGCGATAGAACGCAGGGCGGGGTGTTTGGCAAAGATCAATACGCCGATGCCGACAAACATCGTTAATGCAGATAAAAATACCGCTGTCTTGTATGAGTCCAGCAGATTTACGCCTTTTTTGTATTTCTGCAGCAAGCCGTCCATCATAAAAATACTGTAATCATCGCCAAGGCCAAAGATAAAGGCAGAAATAATGATACTAAAAATATTGAATTTTATCTGGGAAAGGCTCATAATACCCAGTATCCATACCCAACTGATTAGCATGGGAATAAATGCGACGAGGGCAAGTTCTATACGGCCGTAAGAGATTAACAGGAATAGAAAAACCAGCAGAGAGGAAATGAGAAGTATCGTATTGAAATCTTTATTGATAATATCAATAAAACGGGTTAAGATATTTGCGGGTTCAAGGACTAAAGTGTTTGCCGTTTCTGGGATGGCGGCCAATACCTGGTCGTACTTCTGAGGATTTATTTTCAGTGGGCTTACCACGTAATTGTTCTTTTCGTCCTGATGGAGATAGGGCCGGGCAAAATGTTTTTTAAGCCATTCAAAATCCCGGGGGCTTATGCGAGTATATTTCTTATCAAGTATTGAAATAAAATCATGAAAAGCATCCTCGCTAAAGTTTAATTTGCGGGCGCTTTCGGCAAGATGATTTTTTGTGTTTTGTCTGCGTTCATCGTTCCAGAATTTCTTCCATAAATCTGCCTTAACCTGCTGCATCGAATCGGAGGGCAGGATGGAGGATACACTCTGGAATTGGCTAAAGGCGTGTGTCTGTTGCAAGTCATTAATCTTTCTGAAAGTGTTTTCGTTATGTTGTAGGGCTGCATTCAGAGTTTCTGCTTTGCTGACTATGAAAACCCGGTGTGAAACATCTCCCGAAATCTTATGAAGGGTTGCTTCGGCTTGCCTGAGTTTTTCGGAAGTATATCCGAGTTTGTTCATGTCGGTTTCAAAATTTACCTTACGGGCCATAAAAAACAGGAATACCGTGAGTACAGCCAAAGCAGCCATCAGGTAAGCATTTTGTTCGGGGTGGAAAGCCGAGATCCTGTCGATGATATTTGGCTTTGAAGGGTAATTAGCTTCAGCATTCTTATTTTTTATTATAAAAGGTAAAAACACTAATGTAAACAGCACCGAGCCCAACAAGCACATCGCTGCTGCTAATCCGAAATCGTTGAGTACTTCCGACTTAACAAACATGAGCCCCAGGAATGCACCTATAGTGGTTATACTGCCAAGTGTCAGTGGCAAAGACAAGTCTTTGACGACCTGACGGACCGAACCCACATGACGGTAATGCGAAAAAAAATGTATGGAATAATTCAGCGCCACGCCAAGAATTATTGATCCTGCCCCCAAAGCAATGAGCGAGATATCGTCTTTTATCAGCGACAGTACAGCCATCGAAAACAATCCGCCAAAAATTACCGGAATTAAAAGTATAAACAAGGTGCTCTTTTTACGGAAGAACACACTAAAAAAGATGAACAATATGAGGATGGCAATCCCTAAAGTAGTCACGACATCTCTCTTGAGTTGCGTGGAGTTTCCCACTGAAGCCGCTACTGTGCCGTAATACTCGATAGTAACCGATTTATTCCCGGTTTTTGCCAGATTCTCATGGATGATTTTGTCAAGTTCTTTGGTGAGTTTTTTGTTGTGAAAGCTTTCATTGGCGGGATAACTTGATTGAACAAACATCATCAAATGGTGGAGGTCCTGAGAGAAAATGTAGTTTTTATAAATTCTGAAATAGTCACCTATACCTGAGAAGCTTATTTTTTGCATGGCATACTGGCTGAGATTCAGAGGGTCGCTGACAACAAATTTTTTCAAGAAGGTTCCAGCCGGTGAAATCAGCAGTTTATAATTGCTTTGCATCACTGAATCTATATGGTCAGGAGCCAGCATATTTTCAATATGGTTATAGTCTTTTTCGTCGAGAAAAAAAGGAAGATTTCTGAGGATTACCTCATAAGCGCCGGCCATGTGCTTTTCATCTGTCTTGAAGCTTATGTCTTTTACCAAGGTTGGCACAAGCCGGCTTTCAATGTCTTTGTTAACTTGTTCTGCATAGGCAATAAGTTTGTCTGGATTTGCCTGAGATTCATTATCAGTAATGATAATCCCAAGGTCGTCCCTTGCATTTACCATGTGTAATACCTCATTGATGTTCTCAACGGCTTTTGTTTTTGGAAGAAAATCTGTGATATCTTCGCTAACCCTCATCCGCGCTGCCAAATACAGAAACAAGGCAACTAAAAAAAATAAAATAACAAATAGCAAAAACTTTCTTTGGTTGAAAAAATCAAATATTTTAAGAAATACAAAACTCATTCTTTGCTTTGATTATTTATTTGCGGATATTCTTTTCACTAGTATTTGTTGGGGTGCTTATTGTTGGGATGTTTTTTTCTTTATGGCTTTTAGCAAGGCATAAGGTATTATAAAAAAGATAGTCAAAAAAACCAGGATTGTATTTAATACGCTTATTCTGAAAAAATCAGCAAATGGCCTGAAGTGCGAGACACGTTCCGTGTCGGGAGGGTAATAGACACTGACTGGGATGTGAATGGTTTTAATTCCGCTCCATGCTGAGCGCACCAGCACTTCAACTTCAAATTCATATTTCCGGCCAAAAAATCGTTTTTTGTGTAACAGGTACAGGGGATAAGCCCTGAAGCCTGACTGTGTATCGGGCAGTTTCCTGCCGGTTTCAATATAATACCAGAAGTTCGAAAATTTATTGCCAAAACTATTTTTTGCCGGCATATTTTCGGTTTTCAGATTTCTTGAGCCGATAATAATAGCTTCAGGCTCTTCCTTGATTTTTTTCAGAAAGTCTGGCAGGTCGGCAGGGGAATGTTGTCCGTCGGAATCAATGCTTATCCCGTACCGAAACCCCAGGTCGTGAGCATGCCTGATAGCTTTTCGCAGTGCATAACCCTTGCCTTTGTTTTTTACATAACCCAATAAATGAATGCCGGAAAAGCTTTTCAGAATCTCCGCTGTTTCGTCGGTAGACCCGTCGTTGACAACAATTATGTTATCAGTGTATTCAAGCACGCCGGACAACACCTGTCTGATTGTACCGGCGTTGTTATATGTCGGTATAATCACACAACAATTCAGTTCGTCGAACAACACATTTATTTGATTTTTTCCATTCATGAATTACGTTGTACGACTTTTTTTTGAACAATAATTAAGGTGCTTCAGTATTTCTTCTTTTTCCTTTTTATTGGGAATTTCTTTCTGCAGCGCAATACGGTACAATTCAGCGGCCCGGTTATATGCCTTTTTCCTGCGAAGGTAATCGCCGGCAGTGCTGTATGATAAAAAGTATTCCTGGTTAAGACTTATCATTTCCTCAATTAATGCCTTTTCAGTACCTTGTTTTTCATTGGATGCCAGTAATTCTTTCCTGATCTGCTTAAATCTTTCGAAATGTTCATATTCTCCGTTTGACAAAATGTTGTCGCGGGGAATAACTTCATTTTCCGTGATAATGTTACTGAAATCTTTTATGGCCGCAGGGTTTCCAAATACCACATGAAGGTCATAACATAGGAATTCCCCTAGATTGAATGGGCCTGACGAAACCCACATTTTTAATTCCCCGGGTTTAAAAATGATAGCATGATGCGCGAGCAACTGGTTTAAGGTATACTCGTTGCCATTTCCTATCGGTTTGTCGTCTAATCCCAGACGATTTCTGAGAATGCCTGCGGCCTTTTCAACAGTAATTTGTCCGCTTCGTTCGAGCAGTTCACGGGTTCTTTGGTAGCGGTACATCGAAGCTGTATCGTTGATCTGCCGGATATTCATCGGGTCATTTTTCAATGCTTCCGACTGAAAATGATTGGTACAGATAATCTGGCCGGTGCCAGGATCAAAGATTTCAGTTCTGTAGGGTGTTTTTTCGATAATCAGTGCCTTGTTATCCCTGCCCGAGCTCACCAGAAAAGATTCGGAGACTGAAATTTTACGCTTGCGGGCTATTGCAATAGCCTCTTCGATTGTTGTGGCATATTGCAGCATTTCCCTGACAAGTATGGTTACCGGTGTACATATACTGCGTGGCATTTTTGATTTAGCTGCATTTACAGTAATAGCAATGCCCTGCATATTCATGCCCGAGACCGTGCCAACCAAGCCTCCCCAGGTGATCATAGCAAATTTGTTTCCCTGGTCGGGCGCATAAAAAGATATAATTTTTTCTTTGCAAAACTCATCACCGGCGTAAAAATCAAAATTCCGTGCGTGAATGAATTTTCCGTCCGGGGTATGGTTTCCTGATGCTGCGAAGGCGGTACACCCGACAAGATTTATATTTACCAGCGCATGCGAAATATCGTGAGCAGCGTGATAATTTAGGATGCGCATATAGCCCGGACCTATCATCCGGAACTTGGCCGATGCCGAAAGGGAAACTCCGTAAATTTCAAGATCGTATTCTTTGCTGATATTTTTCTTTAATTTACGGTTCATCCACAAGGAAACAAGTTTTAAAAAATGAAGGTAAAAGTTACTCGGAATCCTCCTTTTTATCTCTTCAATAAAAACGTTTTCCTGTGTATATATAAGTTTCTCGGTCAATCGGCCATTAATAATACCGCGTTCATAAGGAGTGCCCTCGATATACATTTCATACAGCCCCCTTGAGTTGAGGTGGCACCAGTTGTTGCCAAGTTGCACCAGATGTCCGTTTTTTTGCTCAGGCTGGTAATCCGAA
>DAOOWO010000057.1:6678-10497 GCA_035371225.1 Bacteroidales bacterium
ATCAAATAAATAATACAACCGGTGACGGTAAGCAGTAATAGGCAAATCAATGTATTCAACAGCATCGCAAAATCTTTATTTTACAAAATTATCTTTTTTTGATCAGAAGCAGTTTTAAATTTTCCCTGATTGTAAAGCTCGCTGAGGTGGCGGAATTCGATGCGCATCAATTGCATGACCTTGTCGGTGAGTTCCTGGTAGGTGGCACCATAATCAGGGCTTTCTATCATTATTGGATCAAGAAATTTCACCAGCACATCCCCGTTCTTAAGGTAGAACCAGCTTTTTTTCAGTATTTGGGGAGAATAAAATATCACAACAGGCTGTATGTCTATCCTGAGCTTTTCTGCAACAAAAAAACCACCTTTATGAAAACGGGATATCTTGCCATCTCTGTTCATCTTGCCTTCGGGAAATATCAGTAACGGGCACCCCATTTTTACCGGGGTTTTGAGTTCTTCAACCAGGTGGTTTTTTTCTTTGAAAATGGAATAAAGGCATACATATTTTGAGAGGAAAAACCTTGCTGCGGCATTATCATGCCAGTTGTTGTTAAGCACCCGCACTTTTGAATCAAAAGCAGTGGTAATCACAACATCTGTAAACGACTGATGGTTGCACACTATCATTACCGGCCTATTAAAAGTGTTTTCCTTTTTATTTAAATAATGTACCCGGATATTAAAATGTGTTTTGATTACAAAACGGGCATACCAAACTATCAGCCGTGAGTAAAAATCATCAGCTTTCTTTTTTTTATTGGTAAAAGGTGTCGGAATTAGTAAAGTGAATAGTTGCGAAGTAATGATGAAAATTAAAAACGAAACCAGTCCCTTAAATAGTATTATTAGTTTTTTTAGTCCTTGTGTTGTCATTTAATATCTGCGAAGTCCATCTTTTGGGTTAATCAATTTAGTCTCTTGTTCAAGTAGTATTCTGTCTTTTGCAATATGGTATTGCTGCTGTATTGCCAACAAAGTTAGATAAAATCATAAATTGAAAAACAGGCCCTTTACATCTTGATGAATTTTTGTGTAAATTTTCCATTATTGTCCCTTATCAGGGTTATCCAATATACGCCCTTACATAAATGGCTGATGTCAATTGAAAGTTGCCGGACGTTAAGATGGGTATACATCAGTTTGTTTCCTGTGATGCCGGTAATTTCAATATACACGTCCGTATCCTCTGCCAGGCTTATATTTAGCAGGTCAAAAGCAGGGTTGGGCGCTAAAGCCATGGCGGGTATTGTGTTTGCGGTGGCGCTTATTGCTGAGGGATTGATGTTACAATTGTGGATGCTGGTTACTTTTGCAGAGCTATTTAGCGAATCAACAAAGTTGTTCCAGGCAGTATCGTTTCCTTTTAAAAAATAATCCAGATAAGGCAATACAAAGTTCATGGCGGTAAGCTGCTGTTCGGCCCGCGACAAGGGTACGCCGCTAGGGTAACAGCTTTCTTCGCCAGTGGTACATAAAAAATTGTAATTGGCAAAATAACAGTGTCCGCCGTTTTTTATGCTGATATAGGTTTTACATTGCGACGAAAGTGAATCAAACATTGGAATCTGATGTTCGTCGGGTGGTGCCACACAATCCAGTTCGCCTGATATAATTAGTGAGGGAATGGTAACATTTCTGGCCGCATGTATTGATGATGGGTTGGTATTGGCAGCGGCAAAAGTAATCATTACGGTAGGTATGGAGTTGTTTTCACAAGCCAGAAAAGAAGACCCTCCTCCCATGGAATGTCCCATGATGGCTGAGGTGGCGCTTATTTTCTGATAAAAAGGCGATGTGTTGTCGGCTCCTTCAGCTTTTAATGTATTAATCAGAAAAGCCAGATCACTTCCAAAATCTGCATGGCTGGGCGCTCCGCTTTCGGTAGTGGGCAGGGCAACAATATAGCCCAGTGGCACTAGCGCCGACCAAATATTTTCATAAGCCGATACACCCATTACAAAACCATGGCCGTAAACAATGATCGGAAATTGCCCGCTGGCAACGCTTACATTGTTGCCCGACGTGGTTGCAGGATAGTAAATTTCTGTCTCAATATCGCGGTTGCTGCGTGCAGGGTCCTGAAAAGTGGTGGTACAGTGCCCTACCTGATATTGGGCATAGGAGCCAGAAAAAAACCAAAGTATTGCAAGAGTAAAAAATATTCTTTTCATTGTTTTGGTGTTTTTGATGTAGTAAAAAAAAAGAGGCCGTTAAGCCTCTTTTTAATTTTTTATTTGGCTACTCTCTCCAGCCATCGCAGCATGAAAAACATTGTACCCATTGAAATACAGCAGGCCACAATGAAAACAGTCCAAACGCCGGAAATCGGAATAATGTCATATAGAACAGCTCCAATGAACAGCAACGAATTTCCGACAGCAGTAGCACAAAGCCAAAGGCCCTGCATCATGCCCTGATATTTGGGAGGAGCCACTTTAGAGACAAATGATATACCTAAGGGCGAAATAAATAGTTCGGCCACAGTTAAAATAAAGTAAGTGCCTAACAGCAGGAACGGAGTAATGCGCTGAGCATCTGGTAATCCCCCCATTTCCGTAATCTCGCTTTTTGTAGGAATTCCCATTGATCCCAATGCCATTAAAAGGTATGCACTGGCAGCAATACCCATACCGATGGCAATCTTTTTAGGTGTTGAGGGCTCTTTTCCTCTGGCTCGTAAAGCGCCGAAAACAGCTAAAATTACCGGCGTCAGGAATACAACAAAAAATGGATTGATTGACTGGAATAATTCGGCACCTTTAATTTCTGTAAATCCCAGGTTGATACTTATTTTGCTTAAGTCGGTGTAATCTTTTGCAAAATAAGTGAGTGTTAAGCCATTCTGATGGAAGGAGAACCAGAAGAAAATAACCACGGCAAATACTGCAAATAATGCGTACAGGCGTTGCTTGATTTCTTTTGGATCCATTTCTTTAATATTGGCATTGGCAACTTCTTCCTTGGTTTTAGGATTCGGGAATTTCTTTTTGTTCACTATATATATAATTAGTGATATAATCATGGCGCAGATTGCCACTGCAAAAGCGTAATGGAAACCTGTGGCAAACACATTAAGATATTCATTGGCAAAAGCTGTTATATCGGTACCGGCATAATTGAATTTTGCTGCGAATTCCTGAAGTTTTGTAAGACCTTCAGCGCTGATTGAGTTATTCAATTGCGAATGGCATAACTCAGGCATGGCAGAGTTATATTCAAATCCATGAGAAGTTACCCACCAGTTTCTAACCCCTACTGCTGCCAGTGGAGCAAAAATGGCACCCACATTGATAAACATATAGAAAATGGAAAATCCAGAGTCGCGTAATTTTCCATATTTCTCATTGTCATACATTTGGCCGACGAGAGCCTGCAGGTTGCCTTTAAACAAACCGTTACCGAAAGCAATTACAAACAGTCCGCCACAGGTCATCCCAAGCAAAAGATTGAATGAATTTTCAGGAACCGGAGTTGATGTGGGAATAGCAATCAGAAAATACCCGACAGCCATCATTATTAATCCTATAAGGATAGTCCCTTTAAAATTCTTGGTTTTATCAGCAATAAGTCCGCCAACAAAGGCAAGAATGTAGATTGAAAAGTAAAAAATTGAATAAATGATTCCTGCATTCGGGCCTGAAAGACCAAATTTTGCCTGTAGAAACAGCACGAGGATGGCCATCATTGTGTAGAAACCGAACCGTTCTCCCATGTTGGCCAGCGCTGCTGACAATAAACCATTTGGATGATTTTTAAACATAATTTTCTAGTTTTAAATTATAAGATGCAAACATAGTTCAAATTTTTGATATACAAA
>DAOOWO010000058.1:0-10452 GCA_035371225.1 Bacteroidales bacterium
ACTTCTACTGTACTGTAATTATTTTTTAGACAATTCGTACTATATAGTTGACCTGAATACCCTGGATAAAAAAATATCTGCACAGGATATTCACACGGTAATGCTGCAAAACAACAATCCACAGGTAAAAGAATATTTTAAAGAATCATCTTTTGTGAAAGAAAAATTCAATCCGTTGAAATATCACTTTAATCTTTCGGCCAACAGTTTTACAACGTATCTGTGGGAAAATGAGGGTGTTGCCATTGTTTTTTATCCGCTTACCCACATTTCGGCGAATTTTAAAGAATATTTAAAAAACCTTAATAAATAGAACTGTCAACAGAAAATATTTGACTCATGAAAAAATTATTATTTCTTTTTGCCCTGTTATTTGTTTTTAGCACGGTCCGTTCACAATCTTATCTAATCAGTTCAGGCGGCACTGTAACCTCCTGTGGTGAGTATTTTTATGATTCGGGCGGTAGTGGTGGTTCTTATGGTGCAAATGAAAATTTTACCATGACCTTCCATACAAATAATGCGACCAACACCCATATCAGAATGAGTTTTATTTCATTTGATGTGGAACCAGGCGATACCCTGATAGTTTATGACGGTTCTACCACGGCCGCTCCGGTGTTGGGAAAATACAATAATAACAATATGCCGCCGGCTTTTGTACAGGCAACTATTAATTCAAACGGAGATATGACCTTCCGTTTTAAATCCAACGGCAGCATAAACAACAGCGGATGGTATGCTGCGTTTGTATGTACACAGGCTTGTCAGCAAATCAATGCTCTTTTCCACCCAACTTTAACGGTACCTCATCCCAATGATAGCAATTATATTGATATCTGCATCGGCGATCCCATTACCTTTGCCGCCAGGGGAGGCAGCGCAGCATTTCCCGAAAGCCCGACTCTTTATACGCAGGACAGCCTCAACTGCCACTATTATTGGGATTTTGGCGACGGAGACACCGCTATCGGACAAATTGTTAACCATACCTATACCATGGTGAGAGGTTATGATATTGGACTTACCATCGTTGACGCCCGGGGTTGTGTCAATTCAAACTACCTCGGAGGAAGAGTACGTGTGTCTCAAAGCCCCTTTGCCGAAATACATCCTTTGGCAGGCTTATGCTCCAGCTCGGATACTACCTATGTCACCCTCGGCTATAATGCCGGATCGGTGGTGGTAGTGCAGCCAATCACCTCAGTACAATCTGCGAGCGAAAAATTTGATAGCACCCTGTTTATTCCCGATGGCCCCGCCTGCCCTACGCAGTGCTATAACACCTTTGTAACTTTTATGGCTTTTATTCCCGGAGCTACCATTACCAGTGCCAACGATGTTTTATCCATTTGTGTCAATATGGAACATTCCTATACCGGCGACCTGGGTTTTCGAATCATCTGTCCTAACGGTCAATCGGTACAGCTCGACCCCAATACGCACTCGGGCGGCGCTTATATGGGAGCACCTTATGGCGGTTCCAGCCATGGCACCTACGACAACGGGTGCGATCCCACTAACAACCCTTATGGCTCTGGCTGGACCTATTGCTGGTCGCAGGTTTATCCGCAGCACGGCACCCTCGACCAGCTTTCTTCCGGCGGCGTTAGCCCTATTGATTCTACCAATACCATCAACCATACAAATTATATCACACCAAACAGCTCCCTGGCCGGACTCATTGGTTGCCCGCTCAACGGTACCTGGAATATTGAAATTTGTGATGACTTTGGTATCGACAATGGTTACATATTCTGGTGGGAACTGAACCTGGATCCTTCCCTGTTGCCAACAGGATGGGGCTATCAGGTGCCTATAGATACTGTTGAGTGGCAAGGCTCATTTTTCGATGTGATCAACGATACCACCATCAGGGTTGTTCCTGATTCGGGAGGTGTTTATAATTATACTGTTACCGTTACAGATATTTTTGGATGTTCATACGATACTACCTTGCAACTTCAGGTGGTTCAGACCCCAGACGTGGATCTTGGTTCCGACACCATTTTATGCGGTAATAACCTGAACTTCATTCTTGATGCAGGTCCCGGCGATGAATTTACATGGTCAACAGGAGGTAACTCCCAGACACAACCTGTTTCATCAACCGGATATTATGTTGTTACAGTTGAAAATCATAATATTGCGAATACAATTACTTGTCTGGACAATGATACGATTTTTGTTAAAGTGCTGGCCCAGCCAACCGTGGTTGATCTTGGCCCCGACACTTGCAGTACCGTGGCATTTGACCTTGATGCTGAAAATGGCGGTGGAGTATTTCAATATAACTGGTCAACAGGTGCAACATCCCAGACTATCAATGTTAGTAACAGCGGCACTTATTCTGTTACCGTGGCAGAAGAATTCGGGTATAACTGCGAAACATCGGATTCCAGGGTGGTAACCATCATCCCCGAACCCGAACCTACTATCGGCCCGGATTCAACAATTTGCAGCTTCAACTATTTCCGAATGAAAGTTAATGACCCCGCCAACCTGCTGGATCAACATCAGTATTCCTATTTGTGGACCACGGTTCCCGAATCGAATCTCAACGGACAGACAGCCCGCGATGTGGAATTTGGATGCCTGACACCTGGAGTTACATACAATGTTCAGGTAGCCGTTACCGGTTGTAATACCGTTACCGCTAGCCGCAATATTATCTCGCAAAACTGCCAGTTGGAATTGTACAATATTATTACACCCAACGGTGATGGCAGCAACGATAAATTTGTGGTTAAAGGGCTTGAAAACTTCCCTGGCAGTAATATGAAAGTATATAATCGCTGGGGCAAGAAAATTTTTGAAACCGATACCTATGGCGAAGACGATAATAATACATGGGGCGGCGAAAAAGATGCCGACGGAGTTTATTATTATGTTCTTACTGTAAATTACGGTGATTCTCAAGGCTGTGTCGAAGAACTTAATTATCACGGCACGGTGACCGTTATCAGATAATGTTTATTTTTTACGAAAAAAACCATTCCTCAGGTCAGGAATGGTTTTTTTTTATAATTTAGTCCATATTTTAATTCGATGAAAAAAATATTTCTAATAATTTTATGCTTTCCGTTGATGCTTTCTGCACAATTTCAGGATGATTTCTCTGATGGTAATTTCACTGATTCAGTGACCTGGACAGGCACGGACGCCTATTTTGTGGTCAATAACGAAGTCCTGCAAAGCAATGGGCCTAATACCAATACTAATACAGTAGGGGATACTATTTATCTGTCAACACCCAATATCATGATGGATGCCACCGAATGGAGTTTCCTGCTGGACCTGAAGTTTAATCCCACGGCAGATAATCTGGTCAGGATATATCTTGTGTCGGACAATGCGGATTTAAGGCAAAATGTCAATGGTTATTTTATTGAAATGGGGCAAACCAATGCTGATTTTGTGAAATTCTACAAACAAAGTGGTACCGTCAGGACATTATTGTTTACAGGAACTACGGCGTATTCAGCCAGTACTGTAAAAACCAGGATAAAAGTTACCCGTAGTGCATCAGGTACCTGGAAAATATATTCCGACCCTACCGCTACTGGTGTAATTTATTTACCCGAAGGCGATTCAATAGTTGATAATACTTTTTCATCAACAGCTTTTATGGGGGTTTATTGTCAGTACAAAACGGATTCAAGATACAACCAATATTATTTCGACGACTTTTATGTGGGCACTATCCATGCCGACACCGTGGCGCCTACCGTGCTTTCGGTTGCAGCATTAAATGATTCTTCCGTTAAGGTGTTTTTTTCCGAAAGCGTCGGCCAGTCATCTGCCGAAAATGCGGCAAATTATTCCGTACAGGGAATTGGAAACCCGGTAACCGCATCGCGGGATTTATCGAATATGGCTCTTGTAACCCTGACTTTTTCTGGCGGAGCTTTTGCCCAGGGTGTGCAGTATAATCTCGATATAGCAGGTGTCAGAGACCTGGAAGGCAACACCATGGTGTCGGCAACCAAAACCTTTATTTTGTACACGGCGAATGCTTTTGATGTCGTTATCAACGAAATTATGGCCGATCCCGATCCTGCTGTCGGCCTGCCCAATGCTGAATATCTTGAATTGTACAACCGTACTCCATTTGAAATCAACCTTGGAGGATGGAGTTTGGATATTGGCGGGACAATGAAAATTTTGCCCGACAGCGTGATAGCGCCCAATGGTTACTTTATAATTACTCAAGACAATAACGTTGCGGCGCTTTCGGTTAGCGGCCATTGTTTGGGCCTTTCTTCATTAAGTCTCACCAATACCGGGGCGACGATAAAAATTCTTAATACTTTAAATTCGGTGGTACATTCGGTAAGCTATTCTGACCAATGGTACAACAATAGTGTGAAAGATGATGGAGGCTGGTCGCTGGAGCAAATTGACCCGGCTAATCCTTGCGGAGAATCCACCAATTGGCGGGCCTCTGTGGACAGCCGTGGAGGCACTCCGGGCGCTGTCAATTCAATCAATGGCAACAATCCTGATAGTGGCACACCCCTGTTGATAAGAGCTTCTGCCAGCCGCGATTCTGTCAGCCAGGTAAAATTATTTTTCAGTGAAACAATGTTTGGGAGTTCTCTGACGGAGGTTAATCGGTATCAGGTTGATTATGGACGCGGAAATCCTTCGCTGGTTAAATGGTCTGTGGATTACAAGTCGGCAGTACTCTATTTTCCCGCAGCTTTTAATCAAGACACTATTTATACCGTTACCGTTATCGACAGCATTTTTGACTGCGTCGGCAATAAAATTTCCGCAAACCAGACGGTCCGGTTTTCAATACCGGTTTTTCCCGATTCGGGCGACCTGGTGATTAACGAAGTGTTGGCCGACCCGTTTGATGGAGGCGCCGACTTTGTTGAAATCTATAACCGCTCGGGCAAAGTGTGCGATTTTGCTGACCTTTTGCTGTTGTCTTTAGGCGATTCTGTCAGGATTTGTTATGACAATTTTCTTTGCCTGCCGGGTACTTATACCGTGCTGACTACCAAGCCGGATGTGGTAAAAAGCCAGTATTATTCTCCCAATCCTTATAATTTCATTTCTATGGGGTCATTTATTTCAATGAATAATGATGCCGGCACTGTGATCCTGACAACAATAACAGATACCATCATTGATGCTTTTGCGTATACCGATGATATGCATTTTCCCTTGCTAAATTCCACCGATGGAGTATCGCTCGAACGTATCAGCTATGACCGTCCGGCAAGTGATATCACCAACTGGCATTCAGCCTCAGAGGCGGTGGGTTTTGCCACACCGGCATATCAGAATTCACAGTTTATGATGGGAGAAGGTCAGGCGGGAAGCGTGAGCCTCGAGCCTGAGGTGTTTTCGCCCGATAACGACGGATACAATGATGTGCTGAACATCTATTGCAAAAGCGATTCCCCGGGTAAAATGATCAACATTGTTATCTATGATGCTAAAGGCCGCCAGATAAAATTTTTGGTCCGGAATCAGCTTATGTCAAACGAAAGCGTATATGCCTGGGATGGCATTAACGAAGGAAACCAAAAGGCCAACGTGGGCATTTACATTGTGTATGTGGAAATGCTTGGGCTGGATGGCAAAGTGGAAGGCTTTAAAAAAACTGCGGTACTGGCCACGAAACTATAATTAATGGGTGGCACAGGCTAGTGTGGCCACACTTATTTTTATTCCGGGAATCTGCATCAGCATGTTGGCACAGGCTTCCAGCGTGGCGCCGGTGGTAACTACATCGTCAACCAGCAACACATGTTTGTTGATCAGATGCTGATGGTCTTTTAGTGAAAAAATCTCTTTAACATTTTCCCAGCGCCGGAAACGTGATTTTTTTGTCTGTGTTTCGGAGGCATAAGTCCTTACCAAAGTGTGGATGTCGTATGGCCTTTCAAGCGATTGGGCCAACCCGCGGGCTATCATTTCGCTTTGGTTGTATCCGCGTTTTCTCTTTCTTTTGGGATGCAGCGGCACAGGAATTATCACGGACACATCCGAATAAAACCGCGACTTTTTCAGGTCGTTTCCAAACTGGGTGCCAAGATAAACCCCAATTTCTTTTTTGCCTTTATACTTTAATTGGTGCATCAGGTGCTGCACCTTTCCACCCTTGGCAAAATAATACATGGACGAGGCATGATTCAGGGGTACTCGTCCCCAGAAAGTACGGCTGACAGGATTATCCTCTTCAAAACAAAAGTTGGTTTTTGGCAGTTGACAAAGGCAATAACTACACAAAATTTCTTCGTGCCGAAACAGGGTATTGCCACATGCGCTGCATATCCGCGGAAAAAACAACGAAAAAAAATCATATAAATAGGACACGTTGGCTAAGGGTATTTTATGACAATACCATAAAAATATGAATTAATTACGTACTTTTGCAAAAAAATATTTGCGATGGACGAAGCAGGAGAAATTAAATCCAAGACTAAGAAATATAAAGTAATTATTATCATCGAAGCAGTAATAATACTTGCTTTATTAGCGCTTTTTATTACAAGCCGCTCAAAAGTTAACACATTTATCATTGAAAAAGAAAAGGCCGTTACCGAACGCAATGCGTTGCAAAACGAGTTGGATTCCTTGCTCATAGAACACGAAAAAATCAGGACTGAATACGGAAACCTGACCGCTGACCTTACTCTGAAAGACAGTACCATCAAGGCGCAGGCTGACGAAATACAAAAACTGATCGAAAGCAATGCCGGCAAACGCCAGATTCAGCGTAAGCTTGACTATCTGCGGGGAATAACGCAGGATTATGTAGCCCAGATTGATAAGCTGCTCAAAGAAAATGAAAACCTTAAAACCGAGGTAAAGGGAATGCAGGAAAATATCAAAGAAGAGCAGAATAAGAGCCTATTGCTTGAAAAGGACAAAGTAGCATTAACGGAAAAAATTAACAGTGCGGCTGTGTTACAGGCTAATGCGTTGACGGCTAATGGAATAAGGTTTCGACAGGGAGGTAAAAAAGAAGAGATGGAAGTTAAAGCCAAAAGAGTTGACAAAATTAAAATATCGTTTACCCTGTCGAGAAATCCTTTGGTGGAAGAAGGGTTGAAAACTGTTTACATACGCATTGCCCGCCCGGATCAGGCTATCCTGAATGATGGCAACTCGTTCGAATTTGAAGGAAAACAAATCATGTATTCTTTGCAGGAACAGGTTTATTATAAAGGAAGTTCTATCCCGGTCAATATGTATTATGAAAAAACCGACCGTATTGTCCCCGGCACTTACCATATAGCTGTTTTCACCGATGGCAAAGAAATTGGACAGACACAGCTCACCCTAAAATAAATTATAATTAGTAACCTTTAAATTGGAGATTATGGAAACAACCAACGAAACCACAAAGAAACCCAATGTTTTCATGTACCTGTCCATTGCCTTGCTGATAGCCTGCGCTGTGCTGACATGGCAACTCATTAGCAGCAAAAAGACCATACAGCAGCAAAATGATACCATAGTCACCGTGAATGAAGAAAAGGCACAAACCATTGCCAAATTAGAAAACCTGAAAAAAGAATACGAGCAACTTGCAAAAGACAATGAACAGCTTTCTAATATGTTCAACGAGGAAAAAGCTCATGTGGAAAAACTCTTGCAAAAAATTAAAAATTCCGAAGGGTCCGTGGCAAAATACAGAAACCAGGTGGCGAGCATGGAAATTCGGTTGAAAGAATATGAACAGCAGATAGCCGACCTCAAACAACAAAATAAAGAACTGGTGGAGGAGAATTTTCATATAAAAACAACCCTTGATTCCACAACGGTTGAAAACAAAGAACTGACGGTTGAAAATGAGGCGTTGAACCAAACAGTGAATAAAGGATCCGTCCTGACCTCCTATGATATTAATGCCGATGGTATTTTTATCAGAAGCAAGGTAAAGGAAATACCTACGCAGCGAACCAAAAGGGTGGAAAAAATACGTGTTTGTTTCACTATCGGCGAAAATGCTATTGCTGCTGCAGGGAACAAAACTATTTACCTGAGGATTGCCGATCCCAATGGTACAATACTTGCTAAGGGAGATGGCGATGAATTTTCATTTGATTATAACGGTAAAAAACTGCAATATTCCGCGAAAGAAGATATTAATTACACCAATAAAGCAATGGATATTTGTATGTATTGGAATAAAACCAGAGAAATAACTCAAGGTGCTTATACGGTTGATATTTTTGCCGATAATAATGTGATTGGAACTACCACTTTTAAAATGGAGAAATAATAACCCCCAAATAAAAAAACATGAAAAAACAAATTTTGAATCTGCTGGTTCTTGCTGTTCTGTTCTGTTTTACAGGCAGCGCCTATGGACAAAGCGACAAGGTTATCAAAGAAGAAAAGATTAAGACCGGTTTTCATTGTCCTAACGGGAAGGCTCTTCTTGAAAAAGAACTGATGAAAGTAGATGGAGTTACCGCCGTTGTTGCCGATATGGAAACCAAAATTGTTGCCATTAAATATATTGACGGCAAAACCAATCGTGAAAAACTGGTAAAAGCCATAGAAACCATTGGCTATACTACCGAGGACACCAAGCCGACAACCACTATCAAAAAAGCCTGTTCGCACGATCAACCTCAAAAAGAGTAGATTTTACTCAGGCGAATTATATAAAAGGCACAAGTTTTCTTGTGCCTTTTTTTGTCTTGTAGTCTATGGATTTATGCTGATTTATGTCTTAGGAAAAATACAAAAAACTTTGATTCTCATAAATATATTGGGTTCTATAATTATAAATTTTGTATATTTGTTTGAATCTGGCATTATGAATTAATAAAATGTTTTGGCGCCTGCACAATTGATATTGGATTTAATGATTAACCCATAAACCATGAAAAAAGCATTGTCAATACTATCATTAATCGTGATATGTTCTTGGTCTTATGGACAGCATTATAAATTGCTCACAGCATCATCGAAAAAATTATTTGCCCAATATCCTGTGGCAACTGAAACATACAGCCTGTCATTTGACACCGCATTGTCGGTCAGTAACGATTCCATTTATTATAATTTTTCACTGCTGAATAATATTTATGCTTCAGATGATTCATGTTCTTCAGAGTATTATTTTTACACGTGTTACCAGCAAAATATACCTTCGTGGATTGGCCGAAAGATTATTTACGATAACATTTCCAACTATAAATTTTTTAATCTAACCGGCGATACATTACTATTTAATTTTAATTCAAACCCAACTGATTCGTTGGTCTTTTATAAAGATTCCGTGCAGAAGTTTTATTACATTTATCTTAAATCCGACACACTCAATTTGCTGAACAGTGTTGATTCGGCAAGGTTTTATTCGATTGTTCATACAGATATTAACGGGAATGTTATTAACTCTGCTTTAAATCAGCAAAATATTATTATTTCAAAAAACAGGGGATTAGTGAATTTTTTTCAGGTAGATTCTTTTCCGCAAATTCTGAAACCGCTTGTTTTAATAGGAGATGTGGCAACAGCCGGAGGATTTTATCAACTTACAAACGAAATAGTATATGATTACCAGCCCGGGGATGAACTTCAATTTTATGATTATAACTATAATACCTTATATCCGCCGTCAGATTATAAAAGGTACAAAAAATATAAAATTATGAGCAGAACCATAACTGCTGATTCGCTATTTTATAACGCGATTTATGAAATGTTCGATGCGGATTCTGCAAACTTATTTGTGGATACCATTATGCTTAAATATTCGCGTAGTACTGTGATAGCCAACATTCCTTTCGAAAAATACTATGGGCAGGAATCAAGAAATCTTAGTGTAAAAGATTACTGCGGGCTGAGATTATGGACATTGGAAACAAACAGGTTGTCATATATTAACGAATATTCACCGTGTGATAGCAGTTGGTGTTATAATAGTGAACCGGGGCCTCCTGCCGAATATAAAAGAATATTTGTCTCAGGTCTTGGTTTATACCTTGATCAGTCATATTATTTTTCGGCTTCTCCACCTAATGCCTTTTGGGGCAAAGGATTGACGATGATTTATTTTAAAAAGAACGGAATATCCTGCGGTTCTGAAATGTTTGCCGGAATCAAGGAATACCAGGACAAAGAAAATGTAGTAACTATAAGTCCAAATCCTGCCAAAGGGTATATTCATATTACATCCCCGGTAGTGCTCAGCAGTATTACGTTGTTTAATAGTGAAGGCCGGGCGTTATTATCACAAAACCTTTCAGGAACGGCTGAAACAATTGATATTAGAAATTTCCATGATGGAATTTTCGTTGCAATAATTTGCTTCAACGATAATACGGTTGCCATAAAAAAGATCATCATTTTTAATGATTAAATGGGTCCCGTGTAGCACAACCTTACATAATAATATTTGCCATATAAAGTTTTTGATTAGTTAAAGTATCCAACATGATTCATTATCGCCAACTCTTTTTGATTGTCACCATT
>DAOOWO010000059.1:0-10400 GCA_035371225.1 Bacteroidales bacterium
CTATTCGTACATAATTTTTTTCCTGTTTAATATCGAACACCGATTAACGAATGATTTAGGATGTAGTTTTAAACCCATTGTATGCCAGATAAATGTGCCAGTCCTTAGGGCCGGTCAGCCAACTCAGCTCTGTCACGACATGCATTTTTTCAATATTAGTATTGCTTTTTGTATAATTTTGCACTAATTTTATAGAAACATATAGAGCCATGCTGATATACAGATTCAAGGTTATCAACGATGAAGTTGATGATTTTTACAGAGAGATAGAAATAAAACCCGGCAACACCTTTCAGGATTTCCATGACCTTATGGTTGAATGCATTAAACTGACACCCGGCGAAATGGCTTCCTTTTATATTTGCGACAGCAGATGGAACAAACTGCAGGAAATCGCGCTCTGCGACTTCTCGGAAGAACAGGATGCCGGCAAAGAATCAGCTAACGTGGTAAAAAACGTGAAACTAATGGCGGATGTAACGCTGAAACAAAGCATCAACGATCCCAACCAACGCATGATCTATGTTTATGATTTTCTGAAAATGCATACCTTCTATATCGAATTGTCGAAAATTATGGAAGGCGACCAGAAACATACTTACCCCCGTTGCACTAAATCCATCAGCGACATTGTAAGATTAAAAAAAATACCGCCCAAAGCTGTTGATATCGAAAAAGAAGAAGAGATAATTGACGAAGATACCGACAATTTCTTTGATGACGACGACCTCCCTGCCGATGATGGCAGTATCGACCTCAACGACAGTTTCGACGATTCAAAATACCTTTAAATAATAGATGGGTATCCCACAGCCTTTTTCCGGCCAGAAACATCTGATCATCATACTGGGGCCGACCGCCGTAGGTAAGACTTCGCTCGCGATCGCCCTGGCACAACACTACCATACAGAAATAATCTCTGCCGATTCGCGGCAGTTTTATCGCGAAATGAATATTGGCACAGCCAAGCCCTCACCCGACGAACTGGAACAGGTAACACATCACCTAATAGGCATGCTCTCCATTTCGGACTACTACAATGTTTTCCGCTTTGAAACTGAGGCGATGAGGCTTCTGGGGAATCTTTTTACCGCACACAATATCGTGTTCATGGCTGGCGGCTCCGGCCTGTACATCGACACCATTTGCCACGGCATTGACCACATTCCCGACCCGGATGCAGATTTGCGCAACGACCTCAATAATATCATGCTACACCAAGGCATACAGCCCTTACGCGACCGGCTCAAACTGCTTGATTACGAGGCATACCAAAATATTGACCTTGCCAATCCCAAGCGAATAATCAGGGCTTTGGAAGTATGCTTAACTACAGGAAGAACCTACTCTTCATTTTTAAATAATGTAAGCACCCAACGCCCTTTCAATATCATAAAGATCGGGCTGGTACGCGAACGCAAAGAATTATACGACAGGATCAACCGGCGTGTGGATGAGATGATAGCCAACGGCCTGGCCGAAGAAGCCCGGAGCCTTTACCAATACCGGGATTACAACAGCCTGCAGACAGTGGGATACAGAGAACTCTTTGAATATTTTAACGGCAGCTTTTCGCTGGAAACGGCCATTGAGAAAATCAAAACCAACACCCGCAGATACGCGAAAAAACAAATGACCTGGTTTGCCCGCGATAAAGATATTCATTGGTTTTCACCCGAAGATTATGAAAATATCTTATCATTTATTGCTGAGCAGATTGGCTGCTAAATAAAAATTACTCTTTTTGCTTCCTGAATGCCTGCCGTCCCCCCCGTCACACTGAGCATCCGCCAAGTGGCGGATTGTCGAAGTGGGACTCTGACCGACTGAGACAATTATCTTTTTATTCATAACCGCCCACCGGAACATAAGTGAAGGCGGGTAATGAATCTTTTTATTATCACGGAATCAATTAAATTCATCCAGCACATCAAAAAAGATTTGACCCTGATCAGCGTCATCATGGCAGATAATTTCGTATTTTTGTACCCGATTTCAAAAAGTTCAAACAATATACCACTGATACCTTTTTTAAAAAAGCTCAAAACATCCAAATTGACACGATGAAACGCACTATTCTAAGCATATTATTGACATTCACTTTGTTATCTTTCGCCGAAGCACAACATTGTCCACGAAATTTAATCGACTGCAAAGGCGCCTGCGGCTGGTTCACCGATTCTGACCACGACGGCTATTGCGACCTTACCTCTTTCAGCGACGCTATTGTAAAAAAAAGTATGCACAAAAAAGATTCTATCGCCAACACCCTGAATCAAAAGAACCAGGCTGTTAACGACAGCATACAGCAGGCACAACACAAAACAGGCAATTCCCATGCTGAGAAGCAGAAAAATACAGGAAGCGAAAAAATATCAAAACCAACCCCCGAACACAACTGCCCTTTTGCTAACACTCCTGAATGCGAAAAAAATCAGCTTTCGCAAATCAGTCCTAACAAAACTGAAATCCAGGCACAGAATGAGAATAATGGAGGAAACAAGGATTTTAATGTAAAAAAATACGACATCTTCCTGATCTTCGGATTAAGCATATTGTGTTACCTGCTCTCCTGGTTACTCTCTAAAAGAAATGTTTTGAAAAAAAGCACCCACAAAAAAATCTGGAACACAATTTTATTATTAGCCTTCCTGAATACCGGCCTCACCGGACTGTTCCTGGTGATACAGATTAATTACCTTGTATTATTCGGCTGGTTTTCAAAACTTCTTTTCTGGCACGTTGAATTTGGCATCAGCATGGCCGCCATATCTATCGTTCATATTCTCTGGCACTGGAAATATTTCTGGCACCTGTTGGTAAAACGCAAAGGAAACACTGACTGCCGAGAAGCCTGACGAGCAGCTTGTACCGGGGATTATAAGAAAGTTCTCAGGTCGTTGATCTGCGAAATTTCAAAGGTAAAACTTTCGTCGTGTCTAATGTTTTCAAAGTTACAAAACACCTGATCAATACCGGCACGGCGCGAACCTGCCAGGTCCACTTCCATATCATCGCCTATCATCAGGCAATCCTTGGCCGCGGCATTTATTTCTTTCAGAGTGTATTCAAAAAACATCCGGTCGGGTTTCTTACAACCGGCTTTTTCGGAAGTAATCACCCTGTCAAAATATTTCTCCAGTCCCGCATAATGTATTTTTCGGTACTGTACCTCTTCAAAACCATTGGTTACAATATGAAGCGTATACCTGCCGCCAAGATAATCCAGCGTTTCATAGGTACCGGGGAACACTTTGTTTTTGGCAGGCAACACCTGCAGATATTTCTCAGAAAAGTCTTTCGACAGGGCTAAATCATCAATCCCATATAACAAAAACGCCTTATAAAAACGCATATATATCAGGTCGGACTTGCTAATTCCGTTTTGGCGGTAGCATTCCCACAATTCCAGATTGATCTTTTCATAGTCCCGGAAAAAAGTCATGAAATCGCTGATGCCCAGACGTTTCAGACTAAAATCATCGTACAACTCCCGGAGGGTATCTTCGGAATTTATGGCAAAATCCCATATGGTTTTATCCAGATCAAACAGTAAATGGCTGTATTTTTTCATAAGTGAACGGCAAAAATAATCATTGTTTGTTAAAAAGAATGTGAGAAAAAAAATCTCCGAAAATATTAAGAACGTTCATTTTCGCTATGTTTGCAAAATAATATTATTAAAACCTAATTTTATGATGATTAAAGGCGCATATACATTATTGATCACCCCGTTCAGGGCAGATCTCACACTGGATGAAGAAGGTTTAAGAGTACTTGTTCAGCGGCAGGTAGCTTCGGGCATACAAGGTATCGCCCCCCTGGGTGTAACCGGGGAAAACACCCTGATGACCAACGAAGAAGTATATCGTGTGGTAGAAATTGTTGCACAGGAGGCCAAAGGAAAAGCCGTGATAGCTCCTGACATTTGCAGTACCAGTTTATGGGAAGCAAAAGAACGTCTGCAACGTTTTGTTGACCTTGGCGCTGATTATATCTGTGTTTTCACGCCCTATTTCGTGTTGCCCAAACAGGACGGCCTTATAGAATTCTATACCAAACTGGCTGATTTCTCGCCTGTTCCCATACTGCTCCACAATGCACCGGAAAGAACCGGTGTGGACCTGCTGCCCGAAACCACGGGCTTGCTGGCCAAGCACCCGAACATCATCGGCATCAAGGATGGCAACAAAAAACTCGACCATCTGGCCAAGATTCTGTACCTCACCCGGCAGGAAGATTTCTGTGTGTTTACCGGGAAAGACACCACGGCCTATCCGTTGATTTCTTTTGGCGGAGCAGGAACATTTACCGTAGCGGGCAATGTGATTCCCGAAGTAATGAAAAAGTTGACCGAAAATGCCCTGGCAGGAAATATGAAAGAAGCCGCAGAACTGCACAACAGCTATTACGAACTGTTTGAAGCTTTCCGTTACGAATCCAACCCGATGGCCGCCAAAATGGCGCTCAATATGATGGGACTTCCTGCCGGAGGACACCGTTGTCCGCTTACCCCCCTGAGCGAAGAAAAAACGGCCAAACTCAAAATGTTTATGCAAAAAAAAGGCTTGCTATGAAAAAAATACGATTGAGAGGGCCGGCAACCACAGCTAACGTAGGACCGGGCTATGATATCTTCGCCATGGCTTTGAAAGAGCCCCACGATGAAATAGCGCTCGAACTTACTGATGACCAACAGATTTCTATTACCGTAGAAAATAACCCACAGCAGATAATCCCCTTAGACCCCCAAAAAAACACTGCCGGGCTGGCCATCCTCGAAATCAAAAAAAGATACCATCTTGATTTTGGTGTAAAAGTTACCATATCAAAACTTATGACCTCGGGCGGCGGCCTGGGCACCACAGGGGCATCTTCGGCGGCCGCCGTGTACGGGCTTAACAAACTGCTGAACCTGAATTTGTCCGCTAACGAGATGGTGGACATTGCCCGCTTTGGCGAGGTGGCTTCCGGAGGTTCGCCGCATGCCGACAACGTGGCCGCGGCGCTGCTTGGGGGCTTTGTTCTGGTAAAAAATTACAACCCCCTCGAAGTGGTAAAACTTGAAATGCCTGAATTTCCTGTGGTGCTGGCCGTGATACAAAAAAAACAAGGAACCACGCGGGGTTTAATCACTTATGAAATCGGTCAGGAGAAGCTTAAAGACCAGATGGCACATTGTTGCAGCGTTATCCACAGCATCATGGCCAAAGACCTTAAAGAATTCGGCAAAGCCATATCCGTGGATCATATTGCTGAACCCGTCAGGGCAGCTACTATCATGAATTATTTTGAGACCAAAGAAGCCGTCCTCAGAGCCGGAGCCTATGGCACCAATGTCAGCGGCGGAGGTTCCTCGGTATTTGCCGTATGCGAAGCCTCCCTGCAGGATGAAATTGCAGGGATAATGGAAAAAGGCCTGGGACAAAATCCCAATTTCGACAGGGTGATAAAAACTACCACCAGTAATGCCGGTGTTACCATCATAGGATGACCATTGATTTTACTGGCAAAACGGTGTTGGTTACGGGCGCCTCGCGAGGCATAGGCAGGGCTACTGCGGTTTTGTTTGCCGGATGCGGGGCCAATGTAATCATTCATTATAAGGACTTTGGGGGCGGCGCACTGAAAACGCTATCGCTCATGGCCGAAGGCAAACACTTTTTGATGAAAGCCGACCTTACTGATCCCACTCAGGTTGAAAATCTCGTTACCAAATCCGTCAGAAAAGCTGGAAAAATTGACATCCTTGTCAACAATGCCGGGATTTACAAAGAGTGCAACCTCAGGGAATGTTCTTTTACCGAATGGCAAAAAAACCTCGACGATACTTTCCGCACCAACATTTATGCACCGGCCTATCTTTCGTATTTTATCGCCAGGCACATGGCGGCTCACGGCGGCGGCAAGATAATCAATGTGTCCTCGCGCGGGGCTTTCAGGGGCGAACCCATGGCTCCTGCATACGGCGCCAGCAAGGCCGCCCTCAATCAGTTCAGCCAGTCGCTGGCTTGCCTGATGGCGCCGGACAATGTGTTTGTGTATGTGGTGGCGCCGGGTTTTGTGGAAACAGAAATGTCGAAAAACGCCCTGGAAGGAAAAGGAGGCGCAGAAATAAAAAAACAAAGCCCCCTGAACCGTGTCGCCAAACCCGAAGAAGTGGCCAACGCCATAGTATTGCTCGCTTCAGACCATACCGAGTTTTTAACAGGCTGCATTGTAGATATTAACGGCGCCTCCTACCTCAGAAGCTAAAAAATGGCGTTGTACCCAAAGTGTATTTTCGACTGTTTGAAGGCAATAGCTTGCCCAAATTGGCTTCCCAGCGCATAATACATGGAGAACATACCGATTTTGGTATCGAAAGAAACCCCGGCGCCAAAACCATAAGGTATATCATGTACAAACGCATTGCGGGTGTTTTTCTCATAATAGGCGCCATTGGCAAAAAGCGCCAAAAATGAATTCCGCTCGAACAAAAAACGAAATTCCGCAGCAAGGATATTAAAATATGAAGCACGTATGGATTCCTCATCAAAACCACGTAACGAATTAAGTCCGCCCAGTTTATAAAGCTCATTTTCGAAAACAGAATTGTTGATAAGATATCCGTTTTCAGAAGAAAATAATAAAGTCATTTTTCTGAATAACGGAACAAACAAGCGGCCATTGACAATAAAGCGGTACTGCGATGATTTTAGTTTGATGCTGTCGTATAAAGCGCTGTTTACCGAAGAGTTCTCCCTGATTTTTTTCTGCCCTCCGGCAAACGAAAAATGCACCAGATAGCCTTTTCGGGGATTACTGCGGTAGTCGTAAGTTTCCTTTGTAAATTCCAGGCCGAAGAGGTTGGCCGAAACATCGGCGTAATCGGGCAGCACCGTAGCTGTTTCCATGCCGGCCACATTCAAAAGATCCGACTTATAAATATCTGCAAAAACCTTTATGAAATTATTGCCCGAAAAATAATACTGCAAGCCGATATTGTGGGTTAAGGTAAGGTAACTGGTATCCTGTTTATAGAGCAAAAATTTGTAGTTGATGCCGAATGGTGTTGAAAACAGGTAGGGATAAGCCAGGGTAAGTTTCAGGTCCTGAGTACCTTTGGAAATACTGCGCCAGTTAAGATCGATAAGTTCTCCCCTGCCAAACGAATTCAGCAACGATAGTTTCAACTCACCGTTTATCATCAGCTTGCCTGTAGTCTGACTGCTGGGCAACACGCCAAGGATGCCATAAAAGGTGCTGGCTTTCTTCTTGTCGGGATAAACATAAATCTTTGCTTTGTCTTCGGTAAATAGTATTTCCATGGGTTTGTTCACGTTCACATAAGACAGTTCCCTCAACTTCTGATCTACCTTCCGTATGAGCGATTCGTTGTAGAGACTTCCAGGCTTAACCGACAGGTAGCTATGCAGGTATCCTTTGGCCATTTTCGCGCTGCCCTTAACAATCACGCTATCGATAACAACTTTGTTGTTTCGCTGAAAGTTGATCGCGGCATCAATGGTGCCATCAGTAACCAAAATGCTGTCCAATTTAAATTCTGCAAAAGGATAGCCGTTATTCTCGGCATATTCCAGCAATTTTTCCGAAATCTTTATCACCGACTCATACCTGAAAGGTTTCCCTGCAAAATACTGCTCCTTAAAATTGACCTCATCCCGCAGGTTTTTATCCAGATTTCCCTGACGCAGTGTGAGATAAGAATATTTTTTTCCAAGAGTAACATACGCGGTAAGCCTGGTAGAATCAGAAGCCATACTATCGATATTTGCCTCCAGAAAGCCCTGCATAAAAAGGGATGCAATCAGGTCTTTAACTGCGTTGACAGCATCCTCTTTCGTAACAAACGACTTGCCGGTATGCGATTTCTTCAGCACTTTTTCAGCACTGTCGGAAGAGACAATAGTCAAAGCATATTTCTTTTGCGCCTGCAATGCACCATTACCTCCCCAAGCATAAAAAAGGAGCAGCAAGAAGGCATATCGCAAAAAGGCGTTCGTCATGATAGTTCAAAACTCAAATTTACGAAAATTATTCTATAGCCCAATCGATCTCTTTCTTGCCTTCGTTACGTAATATCTCGTTGGTTTTGGAAAAATGACGGCATCCAAAAAAGCCATTGTATGCCGACAAAGGCGACGGATGGGCGGCTTTTAGGATATGATGTTTGCTGCTATCTATGAGCGTTTCCTTGCCTTGGGCAAACTTTCCCCACAAAAGAAAAACCAGTCCTTGTTTCTGGTCGGAGAGTATCCTGATGACGGCATCGGTAAAAGTGTGCCATCCAAGGTTTTGATGAGAATTTGCGGCATTGGCCCTGACGGTGAGTGAGGCATTTATCAGCAACACGCCCTGATCGGCCCATTTCTCGAGGTTCCCGGCCCTGGGTACGGGTATCCCCAAATCAGCATTCAGTTCTTTAAAGATATTTTCAAGCGAAGGCGGCTTAGCAATTCCATTAGAAACAGAAAAGCACAACCCATTGGCTTGTCCCTCACCATGATATGGGTCCTGGCCGATAATCACCACTTTCACCGCATCAAAAGGCGTATGATCAAAAGCCGAAAAAATTAGCGAACCGGGAGGATATATGACATAATGTTTTTTTTCCTCCTTCAACTGTTCTCTCAGTTGCATAAAATACTCAGCATTAAACTCTTTCATCAGTCGTGATTTCCAGCTTTCTTCAATTTTGGGGTTTATTGTTGCCATCAGAAATTTTTTTCAGTAAAAATAACGTTATTAAAGAATAAAATAATATTGTTCAACATAAAATTGTTAATAAGTCGGAAAATGGATTTCGTTATGATGGAAAAAATGCGTATTTTTGCTAAAAAATTAAAGCACTTATAATTAATGAAAAAAATAATTGCAGTATGTATCCTGATAGTAACAATTGCTATTGTTCTTTCCTCTTGCAGAACCCAGGTACACTGCGATGCATATAAATCACACAGATATCATTCAAAATACTGATTAAAATGAAAAAAACACTGTCCGTCATTCTTTTATTGGTAGCCGTAGCAATGATCATTTCATCATGTGCCACCAGAGAACTCTGTCCTGCCTACAGTAAAGAAATAAAAAAACCATCTACTGAAAAAAGAGTGTAATACAGCTTCAGCATTTCCGGCATTTTTATAAGCGCTTCTTATTCAAAACAATTTGATTGTATGACTTTTTCCCGGAAGATATTGCTTTTATCCTTTCTGATTTTATCCGGGCCAGTAATATTTGCACAATCCGAATCCAATATTGATAATAAAATACTTTACCGCAAGGAACGCTCCGGTTTTATCATGGTGCATTCCGGAGGATTTGGACTGGGTTACCGTTCGGGCAAGCACAAAACTTATTTTCGCAAATTTATGTGGGAAGTGGAAGGCCTAAACCTTAAACATCCCAAAGAACAAAAAACACAATCTTACTACGAAAACTCCAAGAATTTTATTTACGGTAAGCTAAATAGTTTTTTTGCAATCCGCGGCGGTGTAGGACAGCAGCACATTTTGAACGGCAAGCCTTACTGGGGTGGTATCGAAGTCAGGTTATTCTATTTTGGCGGACTGTCACTCGGGCTGGCCAAACCCATTTACCTGAACATTGTTAAATTCGACGAGATTACGGGACAATCGTACCTATCCGTAGAACGCTTTGATCCCGCCATACACAGCGTATATGATATCTATGGTAAAGCATCTTTTTTCAAAGGATTTAACAAAATCGGAGTCTATCCGGGTATTTATGCCAAAGTTGGATTAAGTTTTGAATATGGCGCTGAAGATACTTTTTTAAAAGCACTCGAATGCGGTGTTTTTGCGGATTGTTTTTATAAAAATGTGCCGATAATGGCCTATCAGAAAAACCAGTTTTTATTCGCAAATGTTTATCTGAGCCTGCATTTTGGTGTGCGGAAAAATTAATTACTTTATGGAAACAAAACCTGTTAAGCCCGAAAGAAAACCAGACTGGCTCAGAATCAAACTGCCAGGAGTCAACGATTATTCTTATATAAAAGACTATTTGACTGAGTTTCATCTTCATACGATCTGCGAAAGCGGAAAATGCCCTAACAGGGCCGAATGCTGGGAGCAAAAAACAGCCACCTTTATGATTCTGGGTAATAATTGCACACGGGCCTGCCGTTTTTGCGCCGTCAGCAAATCCAAACCCCTTGTCCCCGACCGGGATGAGCCTGAAAAACTGGCAGAAGCCATAAAAAAGATAGGACTAAAACACTGTGTGATTACCTCTGTTACCCGCGACGACCTGTCTGATGGCGGAGCCAGCATCTGGCACGATGCCATCAAGGCCATAAAACAAAAAAATCCCGGCATTACCATCGAAGCCCTGATTCCCGATTTCAACGGCAACCACCGAGACCTGGACTTGCT
>DAOOWO010000060.1:0-10331 GCA_035371225.1 Bacteroidales bacterium
TTCTTCATAAGTTTATGATATTATACAAAAATAGTCACAATATTCTTTTGACAATATTTCATTGTAAATAAATTGATACATGCATTCCCTATGCTTCTTAAAAAGGTTTTATCTTTGTAACTTATTGGTATTTGTATGAGAAATTTTTATACCGCGGGTTTTTTACTCTTTTTTTTGTGTTGCTCCCATGTTTTTTCGCAAAAGATATGGTCATTGGAAGATTGCATTTCGCATGCGCTGGAAAACAATATCCAGGTAAAGCAGCAACAGTTGAATACTGCCGTTTCGAAACTTCAGTACAACCAAAGCATAGCCGAGCTATTTCCTTCGGTGAACGCCACTGCCAGCCATGTATACAATAATGGCCAAACCGTGGATATGTACACCAACACTTTTGCCTCACAAACCGTACAATCAAATAATTTCTACCTAAGCTCTAATTTGGTATTGTTTAGCGGGCTGCGACTATTAAATGGACTTAAACAAAAGCAATACGATTTTCTGGCAAGCCGCTACGACCTGGAAAAAATGAAAAATGATATTTCACTAACTATTGCCACGGCCTATCTTCAGATCTTATATAACCTGGAACTGCTGGAAACTTCAAAAAACCAGCTTGAAATATCCAAACAACAACTGAAACGTACCGAGGCGTTGTATAATGTCGGTACCGTAGCCAAGGGCTCCCTGCTGCAGATAGAAGCACAGGCCGCTGCAGATGAGCTACAGGTGGTAACAGCACAAAACCAGCTCGACCTGTCGTACCTGTCTCTGGCACAATTTTTAGACCTGCAAACCACACAGGGCTTTGATATTGAAAAGCCTTCTTTTTCGGTTCCGGAAGCCGGTTTGTTATCTCAACAGGTAGACGATATTTATGAAAAAGCCTGCGCTATACAGCCCGATATTAAAAGCGCGGAAATGAAAGTGCAAAGCGCCAAAAAGGGGTTACAGATTTCGCGGGGCATGATGAGCCCGTCCATAATGCTCAGCGGCTCGTACGGCACAGGATATTCGGGCGCCAGCAAAAACATTGCAGATATCTCCCTGTCAGGTTATGAAACTATTGGTATTACCGAATCCGGAGAAACGGTGTACGGACCAACATTCCAATATACTTACGAAAAAGTTAAATTCTGGGATCAGCTTGAAAACAACCTGAACAGCTCTGTGGGCTTGTCACTTAACGTACCTATTTTTAATAAATGGCAAACCAATACCATGATAAGCACATCAAAAATTGCTGTCAACAGTGCCGAGCTCTCACTGCAGAATACCAAAAACCAGTTGTATAAAACCATTCAACAGGCCTATGCCGACGCCCGCGGTGCGCTCAACAGGTATCATGCAAGCAGCAAGTCCGTTGAAGCGCTCAGCGAATCCTTTAATTACACCCAACAAAAATTCGATGCCGGTATGGTAAACTCTCTGGATTACAACGACGCGAAAAACAAGCTCGCCGCTGCAAACTCAGAACTGTTGAAAGCAAAATACGAATATGTTTTCAGGATAAAAGTGATAGACTTTTACCAGGGAAACCCTCTTACCCTCAAATAAAAATGTTTCTATGAAGAAGAAAAAAATCATACGTTTTTCGTTAATTGGCGCGGGAGTAATCATCATTCTGCTGGCAGTGGGCAAAAAAACCGGCTGCATCGGAAAAAGTAATGCTATTAATGTGGCTACGGAAAAAGTTACCAAAAGAACTATCATTGAATCTGTTTCGGCCAGCGGCAAAATACAGCCGGAGGTGGAAGTAAAACTTTCGCCTGATGTCTCGGGTGAAGTAGTAGAACTGCTGGTAAAAGAAGGCGATAAAGTATCCAAAGGCGACCTGTTGGCAAAAATTAAACCCGACATTTACGAATCCAATTATGAACAGATGCAGGCCGCGCTGAATTCGCAGAAGGCCAGCGAAGCCAACGCAAAGGCCAGGCTGGCACAGGTAAAATCACAATTTATCAATGCCCGTGTCACTTATGAACGCAATGAAACCTTGTTCAAACAAAAAGTTATTTCGCAATCAGAATTTGATGCCGCAAAAACAACTTTTGACGTAGCCCAGGAAGAAGTAACCGCCGCAGAAGAATTGTATAAAGCAGCACAGTATAATGTGCAAAGCACCAATGCTTCGGTAAAGGAAGCCCGTGAAAACCTGGCGAAAACCAATATTTATGCGCCTGTGGATGGCACCATTTCAAAGTTAAACATCGAATTGGGCGAACGCGTAGTAGGCACCACTCAATTTGCCGGAACAGAAATCATGAGAATTGCCAACCTTAATGAAATGGAGGTTAGCGTTGAAGTTAACGAAAACGATATTGTCAGGGTTAGCCTCGGAGATACCGCCCTCATTGAGGTAGATGCGTATCAAAACAGAAAATTCAAAGGTATCGTCACCGAAATTGCTAACTCCGCTGAAAGTACCGGCACTATCACCGTTGACCAGGTAACTAATTTCACTGTTAAAATCCGCATCCTGCGCGAAAGCTATCAAGACCTTATCCACGCCGATCATCCCAATCTTTCGCCATTCAGGCCGGGAATGTCAGCCACGGTGGACATACAAACAGAAACCGTACATGACGTATTATCGTTACCGATACAGGCGGTTACCATAAGAGAAGATACCACCGGCAGGATTTTTAATACCGAAAAAAACAAAAATGAAGATAACGAGACAAACCAAACTCAGAAAAAAAATACAAGCCAATCAACAAAACAGCAGGAATATGTTTTTATGTATGCCGACGGTAAGGCGAAAATGATAAAAGTAACCTCAGGCATCCAAGACAATATGTATATACAGATAGTTAGCGGATTGAAAGAAAATGATGAGGTGATCACAGCTCCTTATACTGCTATTACCAAGACCCTTAAAGACAATGCCAAAATCAAAAAAGTAGACAAAAAAGAGTTGTTTAAAGAAGATAAAAAATAACGGAAGAACCCTGTGGCAATAATATTACATATTGAAACCGCAACAAACATCTGTTCTGTTGCCTTGTCCGACAAAGAAGAGGTTATCGGCCTGAAAGAAACCGGCAAGACCAATGCCCATTCCGAACTGCTTACCCTTTTTGTGCAGGATGTTTTATCCGAAGCAAATATCTCGCTCGCGGCTGTGGATGCCGTTTGTGTCAGTTCGGGCCCCGGTTCTTATACGGGCCTGCGCATCGGGGTTTCTGTCGCCAAAGGCTTGTGCTATGCTTTAAACAAGCCCCTGATAAGTGTGGGAACTTTGGCCGCCATGGCTTACGGAGCCAAAGAACAAAGCGCCGGAACGCCTGAAGTCGTATGGTTTTGTCCTATGCTCGATGCCCGGCGCATGGAGGTTTATTGTGCATTATATAATAGCATGATGGAAGAAATACGGCCACCTATTGCAAAGATTATCGATGCGCATTCTTTTGCTGATGTTCCACCTAACCAGCCTCTGTTGCTTTTTGGAAATGGCATGGACAAGTGCAGGTTTCTTTTTGAAAACAACCCCATGATAAGATTTATGGACCATTACGATGTTTCGGCAAAGAATATGGTGTTGCCGGCTCTGGCAAAATTTCATGCCCGGGATTTTGCAAATGTGGCTTATTTTGAACCTTATTACCTCAAAGATTTTATCGCCGGCAAACCCAATGTAAAAGGCTTAAAATAGTTCAGCAGCCTACTTCCTGTCTGATTAACCAATAAAAAAAGCGGCCCTGTTGGTGCCGCTTTTTTTCAAAATGTTTTTTTCAACTATCTTGATTTTATCATTTTTTTGGTGATTACGCGATTCTGAGTGTCAATCATTGTATAAAAATATACACCATCATTCAGGTTGCTGCCATCAAATACGAAATAGTTTTCACCTGTGGAAGTATTAAGTTTTTCATTATACACTTCTTTTCCAACCATATCAAAAATTCTTAATGAAACGGTTTGTGCTTTATCGGTGAAACAGCCAAGTTTAGTAGTTGACCTGAAAGGGTTGGGCTGTGGAGCAAGCAGGCCAAAGCCTTTGTGTTCAAATTCTGCTACGTTGTAACCTTCTTCATGCACCCACACAACCAACTGCATACCGCTGTTGAAGTCTGATACTGCCAAAATGGGCTGACCTCCCGGAATAATTGGCTGTGAATAAACATCAACGATAACATCCACCAGGTAATATCCGGGAGTTGTTCCGGCAGGAGGAGTTCCGGTAACCAATACACATTTGGCTTCTCCGGCAGGAAATTCACAATTGGAAGGATTGCATACATACGACAACCATGCGGGTTGATTAAGCAGACTTTTTACTTTAATGTGGTGGAGGTTAATATGTCCTGCAACACCAACAGAAGCGGTATCGGGACAAATAATGGTGGCGGTAACGTTCGTTGGAACATTCACGGTAGCTTCGATTGTATCGGGATCCATTCTGCCGTCTCCTTCAGGGTCGGTAACAGTAGGGTCGGGAGTACATTGGGCAAATGTAACGCCTGTCATAAAGACAAACAATACTGAAAACACAAAATAAAGTAATGATTTTTTCATAGTGTTAATTTTTATTAATTTTGGTGCAAAGATACGAAATACTAATTAAAAATCAACATCTGTATTTTTGTTGATTTCAAATGGTGTAAATCTCTGAAATACATGAAAAAAATCATTATTCAACAACTGTCCGACGAAGAAATACAAAAAATAGGAATCCACTCCTGGCCTGTCTGGACAAAAGAAATATCGCGTTTTGACTGGTATTACGACAACGAGGAAGCCTGTCTGATATTGGAAGGCGAAATCGTGATTGAAACTTCCGAAAACCAATACACCATACACGCCGGTGATTTTGTAACCTTCAGAAAAGGGTTGCAATGCGTGTGGAATATAAAAAAACCTGTCAGAAAACATTACCAATTTAAATGACAACATTGAAAGGCATTGTTATTAAGTCGACCGGTAGCTGGCACACCGTGAGAACCGGCGACGCCAAAGAATATCAATGCAAACTGAAAGGTCAATACCGCATCAGGGGATTGAAAGCCACCAATCCGCTGACGGTAGGTGATCATGTGGAGTTTTATCTTTCCGGAACCGAAAAGGTTGGCATTATTGATAATATCATGCCACGGAAAAACTATATCATTCGCAAATCAAAAAAACTGTCGAAACAGGTACATATCATTGCGGCCAATATTGATATGGCCTACCTTGTAGTAACCCTGGCTCAGCCGCGCACGTCCACCGGTTTTATCGACCGTTTTCTTATTACAGCAGAAGCCTACCATATCCCTGCCACCCTGATTTTTAACAAAATAGACCTTTATGATGACACCCTCAGGCAACAACACCGGGATTTAGTAAAAATATATACCGGGGCCGGCTACCCATGCATCGAAGTATCGGCACTTCGCGGCGATAATATTGATGTATTTCGTGATTTGCTGAAAGGCTCCATCAATCTTTTTTCTGGACATTCAGGCGTGGGTAAAAGCGCCCTGATTAATGCCATTGATCCAACAAAAAACATCAAAACCGGCGCTATTTCAGAAATGTTTCTCAAAGGTAAACACACCACCACTTTCACTGAGATGCTGTGCATACAAAGCGGAGGATATATTATCGACACCCCCGGCATAAAAGAATTCGGCCTTATTGATTTTAAAAGAGAAGATCTGACACATTATTTTCCTGAATTTTTCAACTTGCTGGCCGGCTGTAAATATTATAACTGCACACATATCAACGAGCCGGGATGCGCGGTAAAACAAGCCCTCGAAAACGGAACCGTCAGCCAGTCGCGCTATAAAAACTACCTCAGCATATTCTACGGCGAGGATATTGACATCAATGAGTGGGAATAATCCCCGATAGTTAATAGAACACTTTTATTTACAAAATTTCTCTTGCATTGCCTTAGCGCCTTGATTGCCCCGAACTGCCGCAATATTCCACTTCTCGCAGGCTGCTTTAGTATCGCCCATTGCATGAAGGCAGTTTCCCAGATTAAAAATAATCTGGCTGGAAGCCGGATCTTTGACATTCGCCTTTTCAAACAGCACAAGCGCATCTTTATAATTACCACTTTTGGCAAGTTCTATTCCCAAAGCATTTAATTTTTCGGCCTCCACCAAAGCAGGAGGACGGTTTTTTTTCAGTTGCTGAAGTGTCTCCATGTTTTTATAACCTTCGGCGTAGTCAGGATTTATTTTCAGCGCTGTGGTAAAATCTTTTTCAGCACCATCATAATCGGCCAGCGAAGATCTGACTATTCCACGCATTCCGTAAACACTGTAACCATAATCAGGTTTGTTAGCAATAACAAAATCCAAATCCTCAAGAGCGGCCTCATACTGCTGCATTTCATAAAGAATTACCGCTCTGTTATAATGCGCATCAATAAATTTAGGATAATATTTTATGGCATTGTTGTAATCTTCTATGGCCTTCTCCTCTGCGCCGGTTTTTTTCATTTCTACCGCATGAATAAAGTAGGCCAGCGAAGAGTGATCATTGTGAGTGATGGCTGATTCCGAATAGCTTGTTGGATTTTTATATATATTGTTAAGTACTAAATTTAGTCCCATCAGATAAAGCAGGAATATTACTAAACCAATAGTCAATATGTTTTTTGAAAATTTGGATTTGATTTTCCGTTCTAAATTGTGCAAGAGACTTAATATAATTATTACCGCTCCAAGGGCTGGCAGATAGGCCCGGTGATCAAGATAATCGTAAGTATGCGGTGCAAATTCGGGACGATACATCATTCCGGGTACCAGAAAAAAAACAAACCAGACAATGGCAAACACAATAAGCTTGCTGAACAAGTCTTTTTTAACTGTAAATAGCACAATGAAACCAGCCATAATAAATAATCCCAGCAAGGTTGCCCAAAGATTATAAGCAACCATAGTGCAGAAATTTATTGGTACAAAAAATTTGGCAATAGTTTCAGGAATGGTTTGAATATTCAGAAAAAAACTTTTAATGCTGACTTGCTGTTCTCCTTTGGCAATGGACATATCCCTTAAAAAGTAATAAACAAAAAATATGATTATGTAGCAGGCCAGTACTATTGCATTTTTCCTGGTAAATATTTTTTTTCTGTTAAAAAGAAACAGATATATTGCAAAAATAAATGGCAGCATGATGGCTGTTTCCTTGGCAAACAAGGCGAAGCTAAACGCCAACACGTTTAATACATAAAAATACCATACATTAGTCCGTACCTGTAAAAGGAACGTTATCATAGTCAGAAATGCAAACAGGGCCAGAAGTAAATCGCCTCTTGCCGGTATCCATATTACGGCATGAAGAAACAGATAATGAACCGCATAAATCAAGGCTCCAAAAAATGCATATTTACGGTTAAAAGCCAAAAGGGTGAGAAGGTAAAACACAGCCAGGCAGGTAAGGATGTGAATAACCAGGTTGGTAAGATGTGTTGAAAAAATAATGTCGCTGCCAACCTGTGCATCTATAATGTAGGAAACATTCTGAAGCGGCCTGTATAATTCAATTTCCTTATGTCTGAACCAGGCATCCATCACTATCGCTTCAGGAATATTGGAAGCGTCTTTCAGAAACGGCAGGTTGTTCAACACGATAACATCATCATCATGATTGGTATAGTCGTAAGATAATGCCCGAAAATAAACACCTACGCACACCACCGCAATAATCGCATAAATTATCAGTATATTTTTGATTGGGAAGGAATCATTGTTTACCGGCATAGCGATTTCGGCAGAAGGCGCCTGCTTATTAACCTGCCTGATATTTTGGTTTTGTTTCTTTTGTTGATGTTTGGCCATAAGTATGGGTTCTGTTCATTTGAATTCAAAAATAAACAGAACAAACGAGGAAACCGAGGTTGGGCCATATTTTTTTTACCAGGAATCAGAATTGTTTTTTTTAAAAAAAAGAGACTGCCCAGGCAATGAGCAGTCTCGTTGATAAAATTTTTAATAATAATCTTAGTGAACCATTTTTAAAATAAGGCATTTTTCGTTATCACGTCCGGCAAAGTCCAGTTTAAATGTGTACATACCAGCAGGTAAAGTTCCGGCGAAAAATTCCACCGAGTGCTTTCCACTGGTCTGTGTTTCATTTATCAGTTCTTTCACCAGTTCTCCGATTGCATTGTAAACGCTAATGTTTACGTTGCCATTTTCGGGCAGGTTATAGGTAAGGATCGCATTGCCACTGAAAGGATTGGGATATCCCGCAAACTCAAAACCGGCATCCATATTATTGCCTTGAACATATACTTTGGGCATAATCAGGAAAGCGTCTTCATTTTCCACTCCATACTGGTCGGCAATAACGCCGGTTCCGCTCAGGGTAAAATCAATTGCTCCGGCATCCATTGGTCGCAATGGCTTGAACACAAGAGTTATCAACTCGTCATTTGCTGCCACATCAAAATGATTAGTGGTGGCAAAAACCACTCTTATTATGCCTTCATAATCTGTTACCAGCAAATCCTTATCATTGGCAATGATTTCTTCCAATGATGGGTTAATCTTCACCATACCTTCTTTTTTAACTGTCCTTGGCAAATAAGCGCTTACCAGTTCATAATCATTTTCCGGATAGGAAAGTTCTAATCCCAGTGCCGACAGCTCATTCATTTTGGTACTTATTCTTAAAGGAATTTCGAAATAACCGGCATTGTTTGTGGTTATGGCCTCTTCAGAATAAGCGATGATGTTGTCGTGGCCTGATTTTGCCGTTCCCCAGGTTGCGGTTGAATCCCTGTACTTTGTGCTTGACGCGTCATAATCCCCGTAATTGACGGTTTTCAGAACAATATTGAGGTCGGCGCCTGCCATTGTGATTAATGTATCAAAAGCTACCCAGTTACCTTTGGGGAAATTGGCCGTTGGATTGTAAGGAGCGCCGATTTTAGCCTTTATCCTTGAAATGTCAACAGCATTGATAGCAACATTGTTATCCACATTAGCTGCTTTTTTGTGCTTTAATGTAAAGCTCCGCGAAGGATTCACCAACGTATCAAAACCGATAAGATATTTCAATAAAGCCACATCAATAGCCGAAATATCATTAGCTGACTGCATAGTATCTGCAACATACTTATCATAATATAATATATAATTTCCATTAGGTATATTAGAAAACTGATAAGCTCCTGTAGCATCAGAAGTATCTCTTGCTACTTCGGTTCCGGCAGGATAATTTTTCAGCACTGCGATTACTTTGTTAATATTGTAAATTGCTGCATTGTAGGTAGGAAGCGCCGGAGCCGGGTTACCAGCTATAGCTTTATTGAGATAACGTGTTTTTCCGGAAATAACATGGCCGGAAGGATTAACAGTTACCGTTACTGTGACACATGGCCCGCTGCATCCGGAAATTGAATTATATGTTCTCACATAATATGTGGTGGTTACTGTAGGGAAAACAGTAAGAGACGTTCCTGTTCCTGCAGGCGTTGTGCCGCATCCTCCTGTGAACCATTGTATCTGGTCTCCACCGCTACCGACACCAGCCGATAGAATAGAAGAGTTTCCGCTGTTAATCGCCGTCGGATTGGCTGCTGCCGACACCGGAGCTGCAACTGCCGGATTGGCCGTTACGTGTAACGTATAAGGTCCAACATCAGGGAAATCGGACAACACCGGATAATAATACGTTCCGGCAGGCAGATCGTTAAAATAAATGGTATAGTTTCCATCAGGGCAGGTTACTGCGTCATAGTTTGAGGCATATATCAAACTGGAACAGGTGCATTGTTGAGTTAATACAAGGCCAACATCACGTGAAGGAGTGGTACCACAAAAATCAATGACCACATCGGCACATTCCGAAATGGTGAATGCATGCCAGGTAGTAGCCCAGTCTACCAGACTGCAATCAGTAGTGGCACACTGGTTATCGGCATTAAATGTTAGTGAAGAACCCACGGTGAGAGGCGAAGGAGATATTACGCTGCACAAATCGTTGGGGGCATTACCGCAAGTGGTGCTGGCATAAAAGATATATTCTGTGCCTAACATATAATCCCCGCTGGACCAGGAGCCACATTCAATCCAATAAGAAGTGCCTGCTGTGAGAGTAAGAGTAATTAACGGATCCCAATCGCCATAGCTGTCATCGTCACTAACAATAGGTGTTCCGCCGCACGATCCGGAGTAAATATTCATATAGGTATCACCGTCACTGTATCCCATATCAAAGGTATAAGAACCGGTACAGGTACAGTCGTAGCGGTAAAACACATCATGATACGGAGTTCCCGTACAATCGTCAGCACAGCCCAAATTTCCGAAATCAAAATATCCGTTTTGAATTTCTGTGAAAGTAATTTCTCTTGCCGTAGCACAGGTTTCATTTGCAGGAGG
>DAOOWO010000061.1:0-9941 GCA_035371225.1 Bacteroidales bacterium
CCTGCCGGCTGTGTGATGGTTGTGGTTGCTGTTGTTGAACAACCGTTTGCATCTGTTACCGAAACGGAATATGTTCCCGGTGCCAGGTTTGTGGCAGTGCTGTTTGTCTGTGCATCAGGGTCGTTCCATAAATAATTAAAAGGAGGAGTCCCCGTATTGACTATAGTTGTTGCAGAACCAGTTGAATCTCCGTAACAGGATACGTTGGTTGGAGATATCGCTGCAAAGGGAGCCGGATGACTTAAAACCGGTACGTTTAGAATGGTTTGAGGGCAGGTGGGAAATCTCGAATCTTGGACAACAAAAGAATATGTCCCCGGGATTGAAGTAAAGTATGTGTTGTCATTGTCTATTATTAAGCCCGTTCCGTCAATGTTATCTGTCCAATACATAGTATAGGGGGGTAATCCGTTAGAAATGGTTCCTGTTAAACTAACACCGCTTTCATAAGCACAAAATTCACCCGGATTTGGATTTACGGATAAACTAATGTCATCTAAAAAGAATATTCTAACTGTGTCGCAAAAAATAACACCATCCAGGCATCCTTCAATGGCCGATTCTCCGCAAATCTGGTAATCGGCATAAACAGGGTGACCGGCCTGAGGAGTGACAACTACCGTTGAACACCCAATGGTACAGCTTAAATATGAATTGTACAAGCCATTTCCGGTAATATCGTTCCAAATTATCGTTGTTGCATCAAAGCCTGTTGCATTTACTGTTGCCGGACATCCTGCAGAGGCATATTGGTCAGGAGAGACAAATGGTGCCGAAATAGATGTAATGGAATAGGTGTTTTCATTATTACCAGGTTTGCAAAATGTGAGGTAATGCGGCCCCGGAGTATTTAAACAAATTCCTGTACCAACAGCCATTGGCGGTCCACAATTTACATTATAATATATGGCCCCCGGTGGTATAGCGCCCGAAGAAATACTGAAAACCAATCCGACAGCGCTCGGATCTAGCATAACTTCAAACTCAAGACACCTGTCAGGGTTTGAGACTCCGCAACATTGCCCTTGCCTGGTAAACGAGGGGGATGTCCATGTTCCTCCGGGATTGCCAACCAGATTTAAAGAATAAAATGGAGTGTTTGAGGTGCAGTTTCCCGATTGGGAATAGATATTGTCAGGATTAAAAAACAAAGAAAGCATGCCAAACAATAATAAGCCCTGTAAGTGCTTTTTTATTCCATAACCACATGATATTGTTTGTGTTATGTTTTTCGTTTTATTTACGACTAAATCATTAAGAGTAATTATTGTTTTCATGGGCATGGGTGTTTGATGGTTTAGCGCAAAATGTTTTGCCAACTTTTTATTTATGTCATCTTTTTTTATTTGTCAATTTAGTTTTATATTAAATAATGATAAGTTTGTCATCAGGTGTTATTGTAATATGTCGTTATTTTTCTTTTTTATGTCTTGAAAAATTATCTTTTTATTATTAATTGTTAAAAATTTGGTTGATAAAACTTAACTTTTTTATTAAAAACACAATTATAATAATTTTTTTTGAAAAAAGCAAGTTTTTTATTTAAAATATTTCAACATAGAGGCATAATATTTTTTTATGTCGTTGATATTATGGTGTATATACTAAATAAAAATAAAAAGGCGTAATTAATATATGGAAAAGGGAAATTATCCGGTAATCACTAAATTATTTTTATCTTTGCAATCATGGACAGTATAAGACTTAATAAAGTTTCTCGTTTAGTTCAGAAAGAACTGGCTGACATTTTTCTTAATCAGGCAAAAAAAATTGCAGGTAATGCCATGATTACAGTGACTGCAGTGAAAGTAACCAAGGATTTGTCCTATGCCAGGGTATTACTGAGTTTGTTTGGTATAAAGGATAAAGCGGCTTTATTGCTTTCCATCAGGGAAAACAGTAAGGAAATACGTCGCGAACTGGGCAACCGGCTGAAGCACCAGTTACGAATTATTCCAGAACTTGATTTCATTCTTGACGACTCTCTGGACTATATCGATCATATTGACGACCTGCTGAAGCATTAAAGTGAACTTTACGGTTTACATAGCAAAGCGTTACCTTTTTGCGAAAAAATCGCACCATATTATTAATATTATTTCTGCTATTTCAGTCGGGGGGATTACCATCGGCACAGCAGCATTAATTATTGTGCTGTCGGTTTTCAACGGCTTTGAACACATGGTTGTTACCATGTTTAATTCGTTCAACCCCGACCTGAAAGTTGCTCCTGTTGTGGGAAAGACATTTGATGAACTGGAGATTGATAAAAAAAATATTTTGAATGTTCAGGGCATCAGTTGTGTTACAAAAGTGATTGAAGAAAATGCCCTTGTGAAATACCTTGATAAGCAGTACATCTGTACCATCAAAGGAGTAAGTAATGATATTTACCGGACCAGCAGGTTAGATTCGATGGTTGTACAAGGCGAGGCCATTCTTGAACGGGGTAAACAAAATTTTGCCATAGTAGGGATGGGCGTTTCATATAATCTTGGGCTGAACCTCAATGATTATGAAAATCCGCTGTCGGTTTATGTGCCGCGACGGTTCGAGGGGAGCCGCATAAACCCTGTGGAGGCATTCAACCACATGCTGATACAACCATCGGGCGTGTTTTCGGTACAGCAGGAGTACGACCAGAAATTTATTATCGTACCTCTGCGTTTTGCTGCAGAACTGCTTGAATCCGAACACCAGTTATCTGCGCTGGAAATAAAAGTTGATCCTGCCATAAATCCCAAACGAGTTCAAAAACAACTGGAATCATTGTTGGGCGATAAATATACAGTCAAAACCAAATACGAGCAGGAAGAGTTGCTTTTTAAGATTATGAAATCAGAAAAATTGGCCGTGTTTATGATACTTTCTTTCATTTTGCTGATTGCAACGTTCAATGTCATCGGTTCGTTGAGTATGCTCATCATTGACAAACGAAAAGATATTGCGGTTTTGAAAAGTCTTGGCGCCAGCAACCAAAACATCCGGAACATTTTTTTTACCGAAGGTATGATGATTTCTTTATCAGGAGCGTTGCTGGGGCTGTTTCTTGGAGGTTTGGTGTGCTGGATACAACAGACTTTTGGGATTATTACCATATCCACGGGCGATACCTTTGTAATGGATGCTTATCCTGTACGTATCCTGGCACTCGATTTTGTATATGTATTTCTGATAGTTAGTGTTATCGGTTTTGTTGCAGCCTGGTATCCGGTAAAATATATCTCCAAAAAACACTTAGAACAGCGTTTGTCGTAAGATTTTACGTAATCAGAATTGTTGATAGATTTGTGTTGAGAAAATTTATAGTCGTACACATTTCTTGAAAAAATATGATTATATTTATGTATAATACAATATGAAGAATTCATAAGGTTAAGGTATGGGAGGCTTTTTGGGAAAATAGCCGTTTGTTTATAGCAATATTGCGTTGTCAGGAATACTAAATAAAATAATTTTGGCAAAAAATAAGAATACTTTCTATTGACGGCGGAGGAATCAAGGGGATATTGCCCGGAATAATTCTTGAGTATATTGAAAATCTGATAAAAAGCAGGATGGAGCCGACAGGAGGCTTTCGGATTACTTCGACCTTATTGCAGGTACAAGCACGGGAGGGATATTGACAAGTATTTATCTTACTCCTGACGAGCATGCCCGGCCTAAGTTTACTGCCAGTGAAGCTGTAAATCTTTATATAAATATAGGCCACGAGATTTTCGATAAAGATTTCTGGCATAGAATACAAAGCTTGGGAGGATTAACCGAAGAAAAATTTCCGGTTGCCAATCTTGAGAAAAACCTTAAAAAATTATTTTGGGAACACCAAACTCAGCGATTTGCTAAAACATTGTATGATAACCGCTTATGAGATTACCAAGCGGGCAGCCTTTTTTCAACTCAATAAACGGAAAAAAAAGCGAACTGGATGATTTTTTTGAAAGAGATATCTGCCGAACCACGTCAGCAGCACCGACATATTTTGAAACGGCTTATGTTAAATCAATTTATGGAGCACCCTATGTCATGATCGACGGCGGTTTTTTGCCAACAACCCGGCACTATGCGCTTATGCTGAGGCTAGAAAGATGAGTTCAGTGAAATTTTGAACGATTCAAAAAAGCCCGATTTGCCTATGGTAAAAGACATGATAATTATTTCTATTGGCATCGGAGCAACCGGTAAGCCTTATCTTTACAAGGATGCAAAGAAAAGGGGCGCAGTAGGCTGGTTGCTGCCTATTATCGATATTCTTATGTCGGGAAATGCCGAAACTGTTAGTTGCCAATAAAACAAATTTATAAAACACTCGACAACAAAGAAAACCGCCATGATTATATCAGGCTCGAACCTGGTATAGGAGAAGCAAAATCAGCAATGGACTGTGCAGATGAATTTAATATAAAAAAGCTGGTGGAATCCGGCAAGCGGTTTGTTACATAGCATGAAGAAGATTTAATCAGGATTGTGGAAAGGCTGATAGCCAATCAGTAAAGTTTTTTTGAAAATCCGGGCTGCCAGATCAATTCCCGGAACGTATGGCTTCCACAGGATCTAGTTTGGATGCCATAAAGGCCGGAATATAGCCCGAAATTAACCCGATAAAAGCTGAAACTGTTATTCCCAGCATAATATTTTCTGCTGTAAGCATCAGGTCCATATCAAAAGCTGCCGAAACTATCAGGGTCCCGCTATATACCAACAATAGCCCGAAAATTCCGCCAACTATGCAAAGCATTATGGCTTCAAACAAAAATTCAAACAATATAAAATAATTCTTGGCCCCCAAAGATTTTTGAATCCCAATAATATTGGTGCGTTCTCTGACCGATACAAACATAATATTGGCAATGCCAAAACCTCCAACCAACAGCGAAAACCCTCCAATAATCCATCCTGCAATGGAAATAACATTGAAAATACTTTCGAATCCTTTGGTGAGCAAATCGGGCTCGTTGATAGAAAAGTCATCGTCGCTGCCTGGCTTCAACTTGCGTATTGAACGCATAATGCCCGTAAGTTCATCTTTTACTTGTGCATTGGAAAAATTTGGTTTGGCCTTGACAATTAGTGTCGGATCATAATATTCGTTGTTGATGTCGAGGATGTTTCGGGTATAATTTATAGGGATCAACGCCTGATCATCGGCTGAGTTGCCAAACGTATCGGTACCTTCTTTCTCAAAAACGCCGATAACTTGTAATTTTCTGCCAAAAATCTTTATATCTTTTCCTAAAGGATCAGTATTTCCAAAAAGGTTTTCGGCCACGTTGCTGCCAATAATAACCACTGGATGCCCACCCGATGATTCCTGTGGGGTGAAATACCGCCCACTGCCCAGTTTTATGGTAAATACTTTTTCGTAATCATGCGAGACGCCCAAAATACTTATGTTATCAATACTTTTATCCAGGTGCTTAATGGTTTTGCTGGTAGAAATCATGAAAGTGGCCACATCAATACTGCCGGAGCGTTTTACCAGCTCATTCATTTCGGAATATTTAGGTTGAGGCCGGTTGAAATATTTCCACCATGGAAAATCCTGGCTGAAATTCCAGGGCCATTTTTGGATAAAAAGTACATTGTTGCCCAAAGATTCGATATTCTTGCGAATGGTAATTTCCATCGAATCCACGACAGTGAAAACCGTGATCACGGCAAATATTCCAATGGTAATACCTGTCAGTGACAAAAAAGTCCTCAATTTGTTTGCTATAATGGATTGAAAGGCAAACAAATAACTCTCACGTAACAGCCTGATAAAAAGTATCATTTTTTTTTGTTAAAATAGTAACTATGTTTGCGTTTAATCGTTTAAGGTTTAAATTTGATTCCTTGGGCATTAAGGTAAATATGGCATAAAATTACAAAAATGTTTATACCAAACTGAAATAATAACTTTGAACACTACAAGAATCTTGTCTGAAAACTTATAACCCAGCCAAAAAACCAACAGATATTAATTTGACAGTAAAATATTTTTTTTCACTAAATTTACCGACCTTTGCAAAAAAATTCATCCACCGGACCAATGATTAAGATTAACAGCGCTTTAATTTCAGTTTATCATAAATCAGGACTTGACGAAATCATTGAAAGTTTAAGAGATTTAGGAGTAAAGATATATTCAACAGGAGGAACCTTGGATTATATCCGTAACTATAGTCAGGATGTGGTTTCTGTGGAATCGTTGACAGACTATCCTTCACTTTTTGGTGGCAGGGTAAAAACACTGCATCCTAAAGTGTTCGGCGGTATACTGTACCAGCGAAGCAACGCACAGGATGTGCGACAGGCAGCGGATTTTGAAATTCCTTCCATCGATTTGGTTATTGTAGACCTGTACCCGTTTGAAAAAACGCTGGCCGACGGTGCCTCTGCAGAAGAAATCATCGAAAAAATTGATATCGGCGGTATTTCACTGATACGTGCTGCTGCAAAAAATTTCAACGATGTGGTTATTGTTCCTTCCGTTAGTCTTTATGGTAAATTAGCACAATTACTGAAAGAAAAAAATGGCTATACTTCTCTGGAGGACCGCAAATACTTTGCTGCCCAGGCTTTTAACGTGTCATCGCATTATGATACGGCCATTTTTAACTATTTTAATGCCAGCGAAAAAATTTCTTCTTTCAAGTTGAGCTTCTGTGAGTCCACGGGCCTGCGTTATGGCGAAAATCCACATCAACAGGGAGTTTTTTACGGTGATATAAATGAAGTGTTCGAACAGTTGCACGGAAAAAGTATCTCCTATAACAACCTGGTGGATATTGAAGCAGCAGTTAATCTTATTGCAGACTTTGAAGATACTACGTTTGCTATTTTAAAACATACCAATGCGTGCGGATTGGCCAGCCGCGAAAAACTTGCCGAAGCATGGAAAGATGCCCTGGCCGGTGATCCCGTATCGGCCTATGGCGGGGTACTGATAACCAACCGAATTATTGACAAAGAAACAGCCGCGGCCGTTAATGAAATTTTTTTCGAGGTACTTATTGCACCGGAATATGTTCCTGAAGCACTCGAAATACTTTTTGCCAAAAAGAACAGAATCATATTAAAACAGAAGAAATATGCTTTTCCGGTTCAACAGTACAAATCACTGCTGAATGGTGTTATTGTGCAGGACAAAGACCTGAAAACGGAGACCCCTGCCGACCTCAGGGTGGTTACAGAAATAGCACCGGAAACTACCGAAATTGATGACCTGCTGTTTGCCAATAAAATTGTAAAGCACACCAAGTCCAACACTATTGTTTTGGCCAAAAACCGTCAATTGTTGGGCAACGGTACCGGGCAGACCAGCCGGGTGGATGCTTTGCGCCAGGCAATTGTAAAAGCCCGTGAATTTGGTAAAGACCTGAACAAAGCCGTGATGGCTTCTGATGCCTTTTTCCCTTTTGCCGATTGTGTGGAAATTGCCGCACAGGAAGGCATCAGAGCAGTTATTCAGCCCGGCGGGTCGGTGAGGGATAATGATTCCATCGCCTGTTGTAATCAACACAAAATGGCCATGGTTTTTACAGGAAACAGACATTTTAAACACTAAATAAATAAAACCTAATATGGGATTGCTGTCACTATTTACTAAAGAAATTGCCGTTGATCTCGGTACTGCTAACACCATTATTATCTATAAAGATAAAATTGTGGTTGAAGAACCTTCGATTATAGCGGTGAACCTCGTTACAGGAAAGACGGATGCGGTAGGGAAAAAAGCCATGATGATGCATGGCAAGACTCACCAAAATATCCGGACCATCAGGCCGCTGCGCGATGGTGTCATTGCAGATTTTCATTCGGCGGAAATCATGATAAAAGAATTTATAAAAATGATGGACAACAAGCATTCACTTTTTCCGCCATCATTGAAAGCTGTTATCAGCATACCTTCCGGTATCACCGAAGTTGAAGAACGTGCTGTGCGTGATTCTGCCGAGCAGGCTGGCGCCAAGGAAGTAAGGCTTATACACGAGCCTATGGCAGCGGCCATCGGTATCGGTATCGACGTGCTGGAACCCAACGGCAACATGATTATCGATATCGGCGGCGGAACCAGCGAAATTGCCGTTATTGCACTAGGGGGAATAGTAAACAATAAATCCATCCGTATCGCCGGGGATGAATTTAACCAGGATATCGAAGAGTATCTGCGCAAACAGCACAATATGAACGTTGGTGAGCGAACAGCCGAACGAGTTAAAATAGAAGTTGGCGCTGCACTGCCCGAAATAGAGAACCCGCCTCCTGACTATGCAGTTCATGGAAGAGATATGCTTACCGGTATTCCGCGGGAAATTATGGTAAATTATACAGAAATAGCTCATGCCCTGGATAAATCCATTACCAAAATAGAAACGGCTGTTTTAAATGCGCTGGATATGACACCTCCGGAACTTTCGGCTGATATTTTCCGTACCGGGATTTACCTGGCCGGTGGTGGTGCATTACTGCGCGGACTCGACAAGAGGCTGCATATGAAAACAAAACTTACTGTCCACGTGGCCGAAGATCCATTGAAAGCCGTGGCCAGAGGTTCTGCAATTGCATTGAAAAATTTTGACAAATTTCCGTTTCTTATTAAGTAGATTTTTTGTTATTTCGCTGATTAGTATCATCGGGAACGTTCCCGGGAGTAATTCTTTTTTATGCGCCCGCTGCTGCAGTTTTTTCTGAAACATATTAACTTCTTTCTATTTCTGTTGATGGAGTTTTTTGCTTTTTTCTATATAGTTAAAAGCAATTATTACCAGCAATCGGTTTTTATCAATTCAGCCAATGCCCTTACGGGTGGCATTTATGATGCCCAGAGTAGTTTCACGGATTACCTGTCGTTGAAAATCATTAATAAACGGCTGGCCGAAGAAAATGCCCTGCTGCGAAATTCCCAGCGCAACGCTTTTCTGATGACTAATAACAAAACTTTTGTTGTGGATGATACGCTGTATCAGCAGCAATACGAATATACCGAAGCACGGGTGGTAGCCAACACTACCAATAAAATGAATAATTACATTACACTGAACAAAGGTTACAACCATGGCATACGCAAGGAAATGGGAGTTATCACATCGCAGGGAGTGGCTGGTATAGTAAAAGATGTGTCGGCTAATTTCTGTACGGTAACTTCTGTGCTGCATTCCAAATCAAAAATTTCGGCCAAAATCAAAAAAAATAATTATATCGGGACATTGGTTTGGGAAGGTGGAGACTATCGTCTGGCCAACTTAAAAGATATCCCGACTCACATCAAGGTTTCCTCTGGCGACACCATTGTTACCAGCGGGTACTCCTTGATTTTTCCGGGTGGATTAATGATAGGTACGGTGTATTTTTATGACTCCAATAAGGATAATGATTTTTATAATATTAAGGTACGGCTTACAACCGATTTTAATAAAATTTCGTATGTCTATATTGTGAAATCCCTGATGAAACCAGAACTCGAAGAACTTAAAACCAAAACGCAGAATGACTAATCTGATTTTCCGGAATATTTTACGTTTTGTGGTGCTGATATTATTTCAGGTATTGGTGTTTAATAATATTCAGGTTTTTTCTTATATCACACCGTATATTTACATTCTGTTCATTCTCCTGCTGCCTTTTGAAACGCCGCGATGGATGATGCTGGTGTCAGGTTTTATGCTGGGTCTGATGGTTGATTTTTTTTCAAATACGGGGGGAATACATACCGCGGCTACCGTCCTTATAGCCTATCTGAGGCCCTGGGCTCAAAACACGGTTTCCTCAAGGCAGGAATACGAACCCGGCATACAGCCAGGAATCAAAAATCTTGGATTCAGATGGTTTTTCTTGTATTCCCTCATCCTTACGACTATTCACCATGTTTTTCTGTTCTATCTGGAAGTTTTCAGGTTTGCCGGCTTTTTCAATACTATGCTGCACGCCCTGCTCAATGTGCTATACACACTGGTCTT
>DAOOWO010000062.1:0-9917 GCA_035371225.1 Bacteroidales bacterium
AAATCAATAATATCGAACCCAAAGCATGGCTCAAGGAAATCCTCACCATGTTGCCAGATTGCCCAGCGAACCTACTGCACGAACTTCTGCCTGTGCAAAATTAAGCCCTTGCCACCTCAAATAAAAGATGTACTTTGCCGGTGGCTTACGACTTGACAATAATATAGCCTTCTGCGAATCGGTGAATAAAGAGATTGCCAATGTATATCTGAGAGATATACGCTTTGACATTAAAGGCTTTCAAGAATTATGCAGCCGGATTTTTGATTAAAATTTAGAAACCTTCCGCAGAACTAACACTTAAACTGCATAATTGATTACTTTTGTAAGCTTTTTATCAGTTTCTTAACTTCAATATCAGCATTCTTTAAGCATGAAAAAACACAGGATCATTTTGTTGGTTGTTATCGTCTTAAGCCTGGCGCTGCGCATAACACACGAAATAACATATCAGGATATGTATGTGGATAAAATGGTGCAGATTTCTGCGGCCAAAAACCTGCTGATGGGCAACGGCTTTACTTTCAGCACCCTCAACTCCAACGACTTTTCTGCCCTCAGTTCCACTTTTGTGAACAAATACGCCCCGGGCTATTCATTATTGCTCATTCCTCTGTATTATATCACCGGCGATTTTGCCCTGGCCGTCCTGATAATGGACATTCTTTTTATAGTACTGCTGTTTTTGGCGCTGATATTACTGCTGAGAATCCTGGATATTCCGCCACAAAGGCAAATCCTGTTTTTTGTTTTCACCGGCATTTCGTTTACTCCTTTTTATCATCTTTCTTCCACCGACCTGATGGCCCTTACCTTTTTTCAATGGGCGGTTTTTGTTGCGGTATATTTTCTGAAAAAGAAAAACCATTACGTGCCACTTTCGTTGCTGACTGGCGTGCTGTGCTTCCTTACCGGTTTTATGAAGTTCAACTATTACCCACTGATGTTTGCTGTGCCTTTAGGTATTTTCATAATAGGTTTTTTTGATAAAGCCAAAAAAGTTTTAAGATTTTCGGTCCTCGCCGGGTTAACGGCAGCCCTGTTGCTGGCCACCCAAAGCCTGCTACTGAAACTGTTCTCGGGCAGTATGTTTTTTGTAGGCGACCCAAAGGGGTTTTTCCCCGAAAATATAGCCAAGTTTGATGTGTTCCCATTCAAATCATTGTTTTTTTACGAGGGCGCCCTCCAGGTAGTTTTTAATATACTGCCCATCCTGGAGCCTGTTTATTTATTTGTCGCCGCATTATTTTCTCTTATTATAGTGTTAGAAATTTTGAGATATATTCTTCGAAAATTTGATGCCGTAAAACTGACAAAAGATTATCTTACACTAGGCATCACGGTATTATTTGTCAATGTTTTCTTTTTGATTTACATGTCGCTTTCGCATAAAGGGCAATCATGGGAAATTCCGCCATGGACTCCGGTGGAAGAAACAAGGTATTACGGACAGTCGATGTTGTTCATCGAAATTGTGTTTCTCACCATGCTGTTATACGACCAGTATAAATCAAAAATCCTGAAAGCGTTGTATGTTTCGCTGCTGGCCATAGTGTTACTGTATGCCGGCTCGTATTGGATAAATGAGAATTATACGGTGTATGTGAAAAACAACAGGCAGAACACTTATGCCGGCATGTATGAGGATGACTTGAAAATCAGCCAGGCCGTAAACGCACACCTCGACCAGGGACGCTACAATGTGTTTGCCTCTCCAAAGCCCCTGACAGATAATTTTGTGTTTAACTTTTCGGGAGTACAGGCCATAAACCGCAACTTTACAGCCCTGCTGAACGACACCATCATTACTACCCACAGTCCTGTAACCTTGTTTTTGGCCTTACCGCAGGATTCATGTAGCCTGCGGAAGCTGGAAAAATTTGCGCCCGAAAAAATTGCCGGACTTACTGCCTTCGATATTTATAAAATAAAAATCAACTAGCTATGGAACTGACAATTTTAATGCCCTGCCTCAACGAATCCGAAACGCTGGCAATATGCATCCAAAAAGCCAGGTCGTTTCTGCAAAGAAACGATATAGACGGAGAAGTTCTCATCGCCGACAACGGCAGCACCGACGGATCGAAAGAAATTGCCGTCAGGGAAGGCGCCCGTGTGGTTGAAGTGAGCGACAAGGGGTATGGCAATGCCCTGATTGGAGGCATAAATGCGGCCAAAGGCAAGTATATAATTATGGGCGATGCCGACGATAGTTACGACTTTGTAAACATGGAACCCTTCGTCGAAAAACTCCGCGAAGGCTACGACCTGGTGATGGGCAACCGCTTCCAAGGTGGGATAGATGAAGGCGCCATGCCTTTTTTACATCGTTATCTGGGCAACCCGGTACTTTCGTTTATAGGCCGGTTGTTTTTTAAAATCAAAACCGGCGACTTCCATTGCGGACTCAGAGGATTCAACGCCGAAAGAATTAAACAACTAAAACTTCATACTCCCGGGATGGAATTTGCCTCCGAGATGGTTGTAAAAAGTTCATTATTTAAATACAAAATGGCCGAAGTGCCTACCACCCTAAAAAAAGACGGGCGCTCCCACCCCCCGCACCTGCACACCTGGCGCGATGGATGGCGGCACCTCGTTTTTCTGCTGATGTACAGCCCCAAATGGCTCTTCCTCATTCCAGGATTAATCATCCTAATACTCAGCATCATCGGTTTCGGAGTGTTATCCGTAAAAATGCTTTACCTGAAAAATATCGGCATCGACATACACACGCTTACCTACCTGGGATTTGCCATTATCCTCAGCTACCAGATTATTCTTTTTGCATTGTTGAGCAAGTTTTATGCAGTAAACCAGGGACTGATACCGGTCAAACACCGATTCATGAAAATTTTTAAAACCGTTACCCTCGAAAAAGGGCTGGTGGCCGGGCTGATACTGTTTTTTGCCGGATTGGTATTTTCGATTATTCTCTTTAAATATTGGGCCGACAAGGATTTCGGAAACATTACCGATTTTTCACACACGTTCAGGCTGCTAATACCTTCGGTAATCCTTATGGCCTTAGGCATACAGACCATTTTTTCCAGTTTTATCCTGCGCATCATCGGCATCATACAACATGTGGTTTTTTTAGATGACGAAAAAAATCAAAACAACACCAAAAAAAAATGATACAGCGGCTGAAGGTGCCTTTTAAACCGGCTGATAATAATTTTTTTCACTGTTTTAACAGAACTCTCTGGCTATGAAGATAAAATTTTTGATTATTGCATTTTTTATCATCATCGTTACAACCGTATCTTTTTTGTTTTCGCCAAGGCCAGGCCCGGAGATTTACAAACCGGAAAATTATGTCAGCCTTTCATCTAATGCAGGATTTTATGTAAATTGCGATGCCGACCTGTATATTACTCTTTCCCAGTCGCCGCAACTATTACTCAAAGATAAAGAACCCAGGCAGTCACGCCCCCTTTATGTTATGGCGGGATGGCTGGTGGGAGCCCCGTTGCAATTTTTTCTTGAAAAATCGGGACTCTCGGGCGACTTTCAAAGAAACCTCAGGGGATATTATCTAGGGTATGTATTGCTGAACTTTATTATTTTGTTTATCAGTTTTGTATTATTTAAAAAAATCTGCAACCATTATGCGAGCAGCGATGTCAATAACCTTGTCCTGTATGCCTTGATGATATTTCTTGCTTCCAATTCAGTAACCAAATCCTATTTCTGGACGGCTCATCAACAAATGTTTGTCTTCCTGACTCCGCTGCTGTGTCTTTTCCTGATCATAAAACTGCCGCAGAAAAACCTTTCGTTAATACGGCTGTCCGGCGTCAGTTTTTTGTTGGGAACCCTTACACTGGCTTATGGAAGTTTTTTGCTGTGCCTGCCCTGCCTGCTATACGCCGCTTTTCTGGTGAATAAAAAACACAAAGGCCTAAACAATTTTTTAAAAATGGCACTGATTTCCGCAGTATTTGTAGCACCTACTCTACTGTGGATGCTGATATTGCGCCTCAACGGGGTGACTTACTACAATCACGAAGCCGACCAGTACCGGCAGTTTGTATGGATCATTGATTCACTAAAGGTATCTCCGTTATTTTTTCTGAAAACCGCGCTGGGCAACCTGTATCTTTTTATCCTCACCTTCAGGGGCCTGGTGTTTTTCCTGGCACTTTTCCTGGCCCTGTTTTTTGCGGGACGGCTGATGTGCCCGCATAACAAAAACGAAGACAGCAAGAAGCAGGTTGTTGGTATTTTGTTTGCCATGTCCATGGTTTTTTTGTTCTTCCTGTGTATGGGTTATTACCAGGTCAGGCTGTCATTTACAATGGTTCCCCTGTTATTGTGTCTGATGTTTATTTGGGCCAGCCGACTGCAGAAAAAATTCAGATATACAGGATCACTGCTGCTGATAACAGCTATAGCCTGGCATATATATCAAACGGTGAGTTACGGCCCTTTTTATTGAGAACATATTTCATAAAAACTTACCCGCAAACTGATTTTTTTATATTTTTAAAAAAGATTTTCTACTCTACCAATGAACAGCAATACCATATCCCCTTATTTTTCCGTAATAATTCCTACATACAACCGCGCCCACATCATCGCCCGGACCTTGCAATCGGTAAAAGGCCAGTCGTTTACTTCCTGGGAATGCATTGTGGTTGACGACGGCTCTACAGACAACACCGAGGCTGTCATAAAACAATGGATGGGGCAGGATAAGCGATTGCGGTATATCAGGCAACAAAATGCCGAACGAAGCGTGGCCCGCAACAACGGAATAAAAAATGCCTGCGGAAAGTACATCTGTTTTCTGGACAGCGATGACGAGTACCTCTCCACCCACCTAAGTGTGTTGCATGATAAGATACAGGTAGAATCAGAACCTGTTGCCTTGTTTTTTACCCACGCCCTGATGATAAAAAACAACTCCGCGATTATCGAACAAGATTTTTGCAAATTGGAGGGATCAGCATTTGACTATCTGATGGAAAACCCTTTGATTCCGGCCAGGGTGTGCGTACATCACCAAATATTGGCACGTATCAGATTCCGGGAAGATGTGGTGATTGTGGAAGACCAGATTCTGTGGGCAAATATTGCCATATATTATCCGGTTTTTCAAATACCGGAACAGACAGTACGCTATCATATCCATGACGAAAACTCAATAGATATTTCAAAAAATTGTTTCAGGCCAAGGCTTGACGGCTTAAAAAAGTTTTTTTTACAAAAAGATGTCAGGAAGGTAATCACAAAAAAACTGAAAAGTAAAATAATAAGTGAATGCTATTTCGGAATAGCAAGGCATTACGGTTATAAAAGGCGCTGGTTTCCTTATGCCTGGAATTTAATTGTTTCCATTTTTTATTCCCCTTTGCACCCTCAGACAAAAGCTAAAATTCACATGATTTTTTTTCCTGAAAAACATCGATTAAAATGATAAAAAAGTTCTTGCTAAGTTTATATAACTTCCCATTTTTATCAAAAGAAAAAACAGATGCAAACCAGAAAATGATTAGGGATGCTGAATGGGATGCAATCAAACCTTTTATACCTGCAGGCTCCGCATTTATTGATGTGGGGTGCGGCATGGGTTATGCAATGAAGCGGGCTGCGGCAGAACTGCAGTGTACAGTTTCCGGGATCGATCCTAATCCCGGCGAACACGGCGTGGGCCGCTATCATAAAGAAAATATGCAAAATATTAACATTGTTCAGTCTGTTTCCGAAAACATCCCTTTTGCCGACAAAACATTTGATGTGGTTTATTGTTCCCATGTATTGGAGCATGTGGATGACGAACAAAAGGCCCTGCTTGAAATGAAGCGGGTACTCAAACCTGATGGTATACTCATTATCGGCATGCCCACTGCTGCCATGGCCTGGGTGAATTTTTTCACCAATATGGTATTTACCTCACATATCAGATTTTTTAACGTGATATTAAAGCCTTTCCCATTTATTCATACCGGTGAAACCAAATTCATACAGATGTTCATTCCCGGTTCGCACAGCGATAATAAGGCCAATACAGTTTTTTTTGATATGAGATATTACAGGGTAACACGGTGGAAAAAAGTGGTTGGAAGTGTTTTCCATATTCAACAAACTCTTTTACCGGCTTTATATCCCTATCCCGAGTTCCGGCAGTTGTTTAAAATGAGGAAATATAAACGAATTTCAAGCAGCGTTTTCTTTATAGGAAAAAACAGGTGACACCATAAAAATTCCTGCCTATTTAAACAAATACTTTACCAGGTCTTTTTGGGTATAGCGGAAATAAAAATATTTAACGCTAAAAGATGAATATATTGCCATAAGCCCGAAAACCGGGACATGAAACCTGCTTAATCCATAAAATGGCACACTATACAAAAAAGAAATTATCAGAAAGAGCAAAACTACCGAAAAGTCGAAAAGGTCAAAACCACGCTCTCTGATTTTGAGCGCCAACCCGGCCACTATCATTACTAAAAACAACCAATAAATCAACAAATACAAACCGTGTTTGTATTTAGCATACCATGGCCAAAGATCCGAATCAAACAATATCCCTAATTGAAGGCCTTTTTCATACTGAGTGAGTCCGCTATGATAGTCAAAAGTACCTGGAAGCATCCATAACTTCAAAAATTTCTGAGGAATTACTGATAATTGAAATTTTAAGTTCCCACCCATCCATGCTTCTTTGGCCATATCCTTATAAAAAGTGTCTTCTTCTGGACATCTGCATTTCCATTCCTTACTTTTGATAGAAATGTATCTTTCCTGTTTTGATTCCGGTATGTAATTGATATCTTTTTCTATAATATGCCAGGAGCCATCACCGTTCATGTTATTCCCTCCGTAAATCACTGTACCCGCGCCAAAGCTAAGCGGGTTGAATATGCCATAAGTACTGTAGTTTCTGTAACCGTTAGCAGATACCACTAGTATTAACGCTAAAACAGTAACCGCAGAAAACAGATATCGTTTCTTGTATATTAAAAACAATAATAAAAACGGAAGAATCATCAAGTATTCAAATCTTGCCAGCATTAAAAAACAGACAGCTACGATGAATATAACCTTGACGGAGTTCCTGTCAAATCCATTGATCACGCTGCCGATAATAAGTAAGATCATGCTACCACAAAAAGATTCGGACAGTGTCCTGCCATTAGATTCAAATAGTTCGGGACAGACAAGCACCATGAAGAAACCCGCGACACAAAGGGGATAACTTAAATATCCTTTTTTATACAATTGTAACAACAAATAATATAAAGCAATGATGTAAAGCAGCGCCTGTGATATTGCTACCATATAATTATTCAGACGGGTAAAGACTTTAAAAATTGATAAAAAAAGAGGATATCCGGGCGCGGTGCAGCAGTTCAGATACGCATCAGCGTTTGAAAAATTAAAAGATGCCAGTTCATTTGCAACACGAACATACCTCTGCGAATCATCATTTTTTTGGTTAAAGATGTCGCTATATATTGCTATGTTAGCAACAACTAAAAGCAAGTGAATGACTGCGATTATAATAAAAAACTTTTTTTTCATAACGGTTGTTTGAAAACCATGCCAAAAATCAGCGTGCAAATGTACATTAAAAAGTTTTTACTGATAATGCCAATGCAAAAGAATAATAACAATCTGAAGCGAATGATAATACCTCGTTTTTTCTTTTATTATCAATACCGTCCGGGAAAAATAAATTGAAATTCATAGAAGGCATACTGGCATTGCATTTTGGAATGTTTAACCCACTACTGGGTTCTTTTTATGTTTGGATGTTTTTTTCTAAAAAATCTTTCATCCCTGTGGGAGGATAAAAAGCAACGTTTTGTGCCATAGGCACAAAACGTTTTTAAAAAGTAAATGGAATGAAAAAAAAGTGTGTCCACCGTGCCTGTTTGTCGGCAGACAGGGCGGATACATTACAATTTTTTCCGGACAACAGTGTTTTATAATAATCTCAAAGAAGATTGTTTTTACAAGAACTTTGCCCCAATCCGGTATTTTACATCTTCACAAACTTCCTCCGCAATGTATTGTCGTGGAAAATAACCTTCAGGGCATACACACCACCCACCAATGCCGACATATCGAACGTATGCGCGTTATAGCCCTCAGGGCGTTCACCGCTGAACAATACCGTGACCTTTTCTCCCATCTCATTGTACAACTCAATGCTCACCTCCCCGCTGAAAGGCAATACATATCCTATCACCACGTTTCCTGCCACCGGATTGGGATAAGGCTCCGACAAAGAGAAGTTACTTTCCAGCACCGGACAGTTACGGTTATTTTCCATCATGATTTCTTCCAGCTCTGGAAGCAGCGATGCCGTAATGCAGACAAAATCTACCCGCTGCCCCGCCGGCAACTCGGGCTGCGCGTTGAACACATAATGTACAAATTCGCCCTGCATCAGGGCTCCATACCATTGTTCATGAATGATGCTGCCGTTTTCCATCTGCATAGCAATGTCAATATGTTCTATCTTCCGGCTGCCCATATTCAGCAGGTCGGCTGCAACAGTCAGCCTGTTATCCTGGAGGGTAAGCGTGGCATTCCTTACAGCGATATCCACCGAGGTCGGCAGTACATAAGCATTGTGAGAAACAGTATCGTAACAGCCATTGGCGCTGTATGCCGTCAGCAATACCGGATATATCCCCTGCAGCAGGAAGGTGTGCACGGGCTCTGCCACTGTGTCTGTATCCCCATCGCCAAAAACCCATAAGAAATGACCGGCGCCTACGCTCAGGTTGGTGAAGCTCACCGGTAGCGGCGGGATGCCGTATTCCGGATCGAGGTCGAAAGCCGCTACCGGCAATGGATACACGCGTATCGTTGCCGAGGTGCTATCGGCACAACCGTGGTCGGTAACCACAGTGAGGCTCACAACAAAGTTTCCGGTGTCGGGAAACATAAACCCCGGATTTTGCAGCGACGAGGTTCCTAACCCGCCGAAGTCCCATTCCCATTGGTTGACAACACCCTGCGCGCTGGTGCTGCTGTCGGTGAATTGCGAGGTGATGTTGATACAATTGCCTGTAAAGCCGAAAGCCGCCGTGGGGATGGCGCCTATCACCACCGGATGGACGGCGGCCACCTCGCAGCCGCTGAGTGTCCTAACTGTGAGCATCACATCATAAGCTCCCGCGGTATCATACACATGTGAAGGATTGGAAACAGAAGACACGGTACCATCGCCAAACTGCCATTCATAATACGTGATAGATTCCCAGGGCGGGATAACGGTTTCGTCGGTGAAATACACTACTTGTCCCGCACAGGCCGTAGTGTTGGAAAACGCCACATCCGGAGATTTTTTTATGGTTATGGTATGTGCTGCCGAATCAACACATCCGGCTACTGAAGCAACAACAAGGCTAACAGTAAAAGTTCCCGCCGAATCATAGGTGTACACCGGGTTGGGCAGAGTGGCGGTGTCGTTGCCGGCGCCATAGCTGTCGCCAAACTCCCACTGCCACGAGTTTACGTTACCATAAGGGCATTCGGTAATATCGGAAAAGTTAACGGCCACGCCGCTGCAACCCTCATAAGGCAGGAAATTCACCGCGGGCATGGAAAAGACTTTCACGTCTTTTTGGAATGTTCTCATACATCCGGAATCCGTTACCACAGTAAGCACCGCCTGGTATATGCCGTCCTCCGCATAAACGTGTACGGGGTTTGGGGCGGTGGATGTGGTGCTGTCACCAAATTCCCACAGGCGTGAGGCTATGGTATAAGGAAGTATTACCGACGACAGGTCGGTGAAATGCGTGGCGCTGCCCTCGCACACCGAATCATTGCTGAACGCTACGGTGGGCATCACCCCGTTGATGTGGAGTGCGATGGTGTCAATGGCTGTGCATCCGTTGGCATTGGTAACCGTAACGGAATATGCGGGTGTTGTTCCCGGCGCCCCGTTGATG